>CAZOSQ010000229.1:0-5932 GCA_964582245.1 uncultured Bacteroidales bacterium
TATATTCACGCTTGTTGCTTTTGACCTAGCTTCTATTACACTTTCCAGGGTCTCCTTCTCATGCTTTGCATATCCTTTTACAACCTCTACTAAATTTGGAATTAGGTCAGCACGTCTTTGGTATACATTTTCAACTTGTGACCATTGTGCAGCCACAGCTTCTTCGTTATTAACCATCTTGTTGTAACCACAACCCGATAAAAATGGTATAAATATTGTAAGAACCAGTAATAACTTTGCTTTTTTTATTGTTTTCATACTGTAATACCTTATTTAATTATTATATTTCAAAGATAACGAATAAAACGATTAAATATTAAATTTCAAGACATGAACAAAATCGGATTTTTATTATCAATCTTCCTTTTCTCTTTATCATCTTGTGAAAATTTAGAAACTGGAGACCCCAGGGATCAAATAGTAGGCTCTTGGAAAGTAGACGAAGTACATGATCAATTTAAGATGAAGGAAGTTTATGACGTGGATATCGAAAAGCATCCATCTGACAGCTCTAAAATAATCATCGTTAATTTTTATAATCTTATCATTGAAGCCGAGGGTAGCTATTATGGTGATAGCGTTAAACTCACACCTAACCAAATCTTAGAAGATGGAACCATCATTTTTTCAGGTGGCGGAACCGTAAGCAATAATTACAACCAAATTGATTTGCAATACAAACTAGACGGGGGGGATGGCAAGGTGGTAAATGCAACGGCAAAATACACCAAATTCTAAATTATGGCCATATCAAATTAATACTCCTTAGATACGTATCAAGGACATTTAGGCTTCTTCAACTTTCGTGACGATGATTGAATCGCTAAAGATATACTTGCTGTTTACCGTGTGAAAAATTTGTTATAAAATTAATCCTGGTTCAACAAGTATTTAATTATAATTTAATCATTAATAAGATTATTTTTGCTGACTTTGTAAATCAATATAAAAAAATGGAATCATTCCTTAACTTGGTAAAAAATAGGCAGAGTGTTCGTGCTTACAAAACAAATCCTGTTGAAAAAGAAAAAATAGAAAGGTGCTTGGAAGCTGCAAGGTTGGCTCCTTCAGCATGTAATGCCCAACCTTGGAAATTTATAGTGGTTGATAATCCAACTTTAAAAAACCAAGTGGCTGAAACTACTTCCAACAAATTGCTTCCTTTAAACCATTTTACCAAACAGGCGCCAGTGCATGTAATTATTACAAGGGAAAAGGCTAATATTACCTCGCGAATCGGGCAGTTTGTGAGGGATAAAGAATTCCCGGTGATGGATATTGGAATTGCAGCAGAACATTTTTGTCTTCAAGCCACCGCCGAAGGCCTTGGTACCTGCATGCTTGGATGGTTTAATGAAAATAAGGTTAAAGAATTGCTTTCGATTCCGAAAAATAAACGGGCTGAGTTAATTATTACATTGGGATACCCCAAGGACGAGACTATTAGAACAAAAAAGAGAAAACCTATTGAAGAGATATATTCATTTAATAAATATTAAGTGGAAAAAAAATAGCCGTTTATTATTTAAAGCTTTTAATAAACTTATTACACAATCCACCCATCCAAGACAAATTTCGTTGGCAATTGCCTTGAGTTTTGTTTTTGGTATCATGCCTTTTTTTGGACTAATCACGATCTTACTGACAATTCTTGCTATTCTGCTTAATTTAAACCAAGTTATTGTTCACGTTACACATAATGTAGTTTTCCCATTACAATTAATCCTATTAGTTCCTTTTTACAAAGCAGGACAATGGTTATACGGGGATCTTCTATTCCCCGGGTCAATTTCACTTTTTATAGAAACAGTTATAAATGATCCAATAAAAATATTATCTGATTTTGGAATTGCTGCTTCAATGGCTTTATTGATTTGGGCTTTAATTTCCATGCCAGTTTTTATCATCATTTATTACCTACTCCTTCATTACCTCACCAAAAGATCGGATCAAATGAAAAAAAACAGGAATTAAAAAACATCTAGTGTCTTGTCAATGATAAAGCGTCTTGGCGTTTCAGCCACTACGCCGGGTCGAAGGTGAACCCGATGCGCTTTAATACATGTGACGCGTCACTAGTATCCTTTTACCTCTTGAACAAGGCCCCTCTTTTATGCATCAATAAAAAGATCCTGTGGCATTCGCCGGGATAAACTACTAATAATTTCTAACACATTTTTCTTGAATTAATAAAAAGCCACTGGTCAATTAAACCAGTTTATTCAGCAGCTTCTTTTAACATCTGGATGTATACTTTTTCCCAGCCGTCCCAGCCAAAGAAGCTTGAAAATGAACTATTATGCCACAAGGAACAAAATTGGCCATCCACATCTTTCACTTTTTTAACCAATTGTTTCGCCTTATCCAAACCTTCATCCGGTTCTAAGTTAAGATAATTCTTCAATCCCCCATCCATTAGACAAAAAGGAGTGACAATCAAATCCTGTTCTTTTTCAACTTCTAAATCATAAAATGGAAAAGGAGATGAAATCCCCGCCCTGAATCCGGGTAAATCCGGGAAACCCATAGAATAATCTTCTTTGATACCCTGTTTCATCAAATTCCTGTAGGTTACTGGTATATCTAATCTTATATAATGCTGGCGACTCTTAACAACCGGCATGCCTAAAACCTCGGATAATTGCTCAATTTCTTTTATAAGAAAATGTTCCTTATCAAAAGAATCATAAGAAGGATGAATTCCTACCTGGGCTTGTTGAGCAATATACCGGGTAAGTTTTTGAAAAGATCGACTTGTTGGCGGTAAATTTTTATCATACTTCCCATATTTTCCAACAGGAAAAAAAAACATGGATGGAAGATTATATTGGTTGTGCCAACTTATTATTTTATCATAAGTATCATAAGGATCCGGCTGTTTTCCTAATGCAACCTTAATATTATAATTAACTTGATGTAATTTTCCTGTTACAAATGATTTTGCCAAGCTGCCCATCATTCGAATAATCGGCTTATTTTTAAAAGCATAAGGTACATCAACATCGATGGTAGGAAGGCATTTGTATTTTCTTGGAGGAAATTTTATTGATGGATATTTTTTTTTCAGGCAATTTTTTAATAAAATAGCCCATTGATCCACCACGGGTTCCTCAATAAAACCTTCTTTAAATGGTAAGGATTGAATTGCAGAAAACCGCCCATGCTGGTCCTTATCATGGGGTAAATATTCTTCATACCTTGAAATCAAGTAAAAAGAGGCTGAAAACAGGTCAAAAGGTAAATCAGCTCCCGTGGTTTGAAAAAAAGAATAAATCCCATTTTGTAGTTTGCAAGTGATCTCCCACCTTGATATACCCTTCTCCTGTAACAATCCTATAGGCTTTATAAACAAACCTTGGTTCTTTCTTTCCGTGGAATAATTAATTTTAGGCAAATTGGAAGATGCATAAAAATCTTCTTCCCCAGTTATTTCGTAATCCACACCTAAAACATTCTTAAAAAGGACATTTAGTGTGTATAATAACCTATTGGTAATATTTTCAGAAAAAATAAGTACCATTTATAAATAAGGTTTATACAAATCTTTTACATGCTGCTCTTCCTTTTCCCAACATAATTCGAGTTTGGCTTTATCTATATTTTCATACCACATTAAACGTTTATTTTTATCGTTAAGCATATCTTTTAAGATATTTGCCAAGTAAGCGGGAGTACGTTTCTTTAATACGAGACCGACATTGTATTTTTCCACTAAAGAAGACATTTCCGGCAAATCCGAGACCAATACTGGTACTCCCGAATTTATATAGTCAAAGATTTTATTGGGCAATGCATAATAATAGTTTATCCCTAAATTCTCTTCTAACGATATTCCTATAGCTGCTCTTTTTGTCAATCCCGCTAATTTTTCCAAGGGTAATTTACCGGTGAAAATCACCTTTTCTTGTAAACCCATAGCAGACACCTTTTCTTGTAAATCTTTGATGATATCACCATCTCCAGCTATAACAAACACTTCATCCAGCAAAGAAACTGCATCTATCATTAATTCCAATCCTCTACCCACATTTACAGCCCCCTGGTATAAAAGAAAACCCGCCTTATCAATTAGTTCCCAGTTAGATGAATTTTCTTGTAAAGTACCAAGGGGAACATTTCTTACCACCTTCATTTTGATTCCATATTCCTTTTCATAGATACTAGCAATAGAATGATTTACTGTCATAGCATTTCTCACATCGGGTAATATGATTTTCTCTATTATTTTCCAAAAAGATTGAATAAATTTTCGATTTACCAATTCGGGAACACCGGTAAAATATTCATGGGCATCATAAACCAATGCATTTCTCTTGATTTTTGAAACCAAGTAAGTAGCAGGCAAAGTATCTGTATCATTAGCTGTAATAACAGATGCACTATGAAAAAGAAGAAAGAAAAATAAACGAATATTATATTCCGCGTAAAACAAAGGACCCTTATTAAAAAAAAGATTGAATCTTTTAACCGTGTAATCCCGTTGCAAGGGGAGGCTATTTTTTAGTCTTCTCCCGACAAGAATAACTTGGAATCCCATTTTAGTTAAAGTAGTTGAAACTTTATGGGCTCTTTGATCCGAAACCAAATCGTTTGTTACTGCTAAAATTACTCTTTTCAATTCTTTTTTTCTCGAAAATAGTAATTTTTATCTATTAAACAGTATTTTTGCAAAACAACATACCCATGGAAAAATTATCAGAAAATATATCATTGAAAGGATACCACACTTTTCATGCGGAAGTAAAAACCCGTTATTTTTACCAGTATTCAACCCAAAAAGAGATCGTACAATTCACAAGAGATAAATTGAAAAAATTTCCTCGTTTTTTGATACTTGGTGGAGGTAGTAACGTACTTTTTCGAGAGGATTTTGATGGAATAATCATTCATCCTGCCAATAAAGGAATTCAAAAGCTAGATGAAGGAGATGATTTCGTGGATGTCGAAGTAGCCGCTGGTGAAGATTGGGATGCATTTGTGAAACATGCTGTAACCATGAAATGGGGAGGTATTGAAAATCTTTCCTATATACCGGGTTATGTAGGTTCAAGTCCTATACAAAATATAGGTGCTTATGGTGTCGAAGTAAAGGATGTGATAAAAAAGGTTACATTTTTAGATATTTCAAATAAAAAAATTCATGTTTTTAATAACTCACAATGTAATTTTGGTTATAGAAATAGCATTTTTAAACAAGAATTTAAAGGAAAGATAATTATCCTTTCCGTAACATTCCGATTATTAAAAAATCCTACTTTCACCTTACATTATGGACAAGTAGGAGAAATGGCCGAACGTTTGGGTGGGATAACCCTTGAAAATATAAGAAAAGCGATTATTCATATACGTGAAACTAAACTTCCTCATCCAGATGAATTTGGAAATGCAGGCAGTTTTTTTAAAAACCCTGTTATCGAAGAATCCCAGGCTAAGGATATTTTGAAAGAATTTCCTCTAGCCCCTATCTTTGATTTTACAGGAAATAAGAAAAAAATTCCCGCGTCATGGTTAATTGATAAATCCAATTGGAATGGAATACGAATAGGATATACAGGGACATGGAGTAAACAACCCCTTGTTATCGTGAACTATAAGAATGCTACGGGGAAAGAAATATATAATTTTGCTCTCAATGTACATGAAGCCGTCCTAAAGCGATTTAATATAAAATTAGAAATGGAAGGAAACATAATATAAACTAATTTCTTTTTTTAATCATACCCCTCACTCCTTGGGAATAATATACCTCCATTTGCCCCTTCTCGCTCCCATAAACTCAGTATCCCTCTATCCCACCTCCTTCTTCGATTATTTTTTTGTCCTTTTCCAGGCCCGCAACCATCCAAGCAGTCGCGTACGCAACTGCTATTATACAATTTTCAGTTATAATGGTCGCACTTAAAACCCGGCCTTTCACTGGAAATCCTGTTTT
>CAZOSQ010000230.1:0-5932 GCA_964582245.1 uncultured Bacteroidales bacterium
TGAAGCAGGAATAGAATCTTTGTTAATTAACATGGCCGACCAACTTTGCCTTCCCAGCGTGTATAAAGGAATTGAAAAACTATTATTCCCGGTGTAAGCATCATCTGCTATTTCAATATAGTCGGCTGCCGTTAAGGTTGTTTCAAGTGTATCATTGCCGGTTTGTTCATCCATCCCCCCATTGGGATTGCTTGTCCATACCTTGAAATCGTAGGAGCCTGGTGCAAACTCATAATTTTCCAGGATTTTTACCGGCCCGGTAAGATGTGAAGTGTACAAGGTGCCATTCCACGTAACAGGAGGCTGGGGAACGCCATTTACTTCCACATGCACATCAAAAGAAATAATGGTGTCGCCCAACAAATTCCGGAAGTCCATCACTACATCATCCACCCCGGGTAATATCTCGCTAAAACCATGGTTGATGCGATGTGTTGCAATATCCAAACCAGATTCAAAACCCAGGTAAACCATAGGTGCTTTATGGTCCAATACACCTTCAGAATCAGGAAAACTTCCGTCCTGTGCATTGTATTTTACATTTAACGTGGACGTATTATCAGATAAATTAATTTTTGCTTCATTAGACTGCGTTGCTTTGGCACCATCCCTGTTTTCGTAGTGGATGATCAAATTATCGGTGTTGTTGTAATAAAACGGTGTCTGTAAATCAATAATGGTAGGGTTATTATGGCTGTTAAAAAGAAATATGATATTGCCATCAAAAACCTTGGTCATGGTTGTCGTATCAGGATATCCGGCATCGGTAAACTCCACCTCGGAAGTTAAAGCCATGAATATTTTTTGGTTCTGGGCATAATCCATTTCTTGAGCAATATCGCTCACCTTGTAAGTGATCTGCACGATATCTCCCCTGGCATTAATATTATTTTGGGGATAGATGGTGGTACACCAGTTGTAATCATGCTGGTTGTCATAGGGAAGGATTATACCACCGCTTTCGGGGTTTCCCACTTGCACGGGATACTGGCAGTAAAGAGGAGACAAAAGGACTATACATAAAACGGTTAACAAAATATTTTTTATCATGACAGTTAGTTTGTTATAAAGATTTATATCATTGGTGTATAAAATTAACCATATAATTTAGAAAAATCAAATTAAACCAAATTACCAAATTTTACAGCAGTATCTTGGATTATTGTTGCAAATGAATTAAAAAACATGAAAGAGAAAAAAAAGAGTATTAATATGGCACCTTCGCAGTTAATTTATTCATATTCCTCCATCATTTTCCTCATATTTTCATCCTGCATCATCATATCGCCCCAATGTCGTGCAACGGCAGAATCTTCACGGGCTATATCCATCATATTGTCCATCATCAAATCAACCATATTCGGGTGGTTATGCATAAGATCCATCATGTTTTGCTCGCTGAACATGGTTCCCATCATTTGCTCATGATCAATCATCCAGCCAACTGCCTGTTCATTTTGCATCATTTTAACCATAAAATCATTAAATAATTCCCGGTCATTCAATATTTGTTCATAAACGTCTTCCAGCAAATTTTCATTCTCAGAAAGATTAATTTCTTTACGCATCCCATTATAGGAATATAAAAGGAAAATAATTAAGGGAAAACTGATACTGTAAACGTTAATAAATTTCATTTTTTTAAATTTTTTTGATGAAAGTTCAACAATGTCAGGCCATAATTTTCCTTAATCTCTTTTTCCTGGAAAAACCTGTCATTTTTCTGCTTTGTTTTTTAAATTTTCAACTTAGAAAACAAATGGATCAAACCAAAAGTTAAAAAATTTCTGCCGGAAATTCTAAAAAACAATTCAAGATAATCCTTGTTAAGGGTATAAAGCATCCGGACATCAAAATCCCGGGCAAGGCTTATAAGAACGAGCAGGAACCATGGGCAACGGGATAGGTATCGCAACGGAAAAATGACACCAAATTTTGCCTGGGCAACGGGTAATAACATGGGTGGCAATACCTTTGGCCGCCGGGATTTTTATAGTGCCGCTATAGTAATTGACCTGGCTTTAGGGGATGTTTTTATGAGTTTGATCACCATAATCGTGGCCATTAAAATACTATTTTTGAAAAAGAAAATTAAATAAAATGAAACATAAGGAAAAGCTAATACAAACAGCATATGTCCTGTCTATTGTCACCATTGTATACAATTTGGCAGAAGGAATAATATCAATGTTTTTTGGTATTAGCGATGAAACACTTGCCTTGCTAGGTTTTGGGGTTGATAGTTTTGTAGAGGTTTTGTCTGGAATAGGTATTTTACACATGATCTACCGGATGAAGAAAACGGGGACCAATGATGTGGTTGCGAGGGATAAATTCGAAAAGCAGGCCCTTAAGATAACAGGCACGGCTTTTTATATTCTTGTTGCCGGTTTAATAACCGGCTCGGTGATTAATGTACTTCAATGGAATAAGCCAGAGACAACCCGGGTGGGAATAATAATATCGGTATTGTCCATCTTGACCATGTATATTTTATTGAGGTGGAAACTGAAGGTCGGGAAAAAATTGAATTCGGATGCAATTATTGCTGATGCAAATTGTACCAAAACTTGTTTTTACCTCTCTTTTGTACTGCTGGCATCGAGTGGTTTGTATGAACTTTTCGGGATAATATGGTTTGATATTGCCGGTTCATTGGGAATAGCATGGTTTGCTTTTTCAGAAGGCAAGGAAGCTTTTGAAAAAGCGGAAAAAGGAAAATTAAGCTGTTCATGTGATGACCGTGATTGTCATAAGTAGGTTTTAAACACCTTTAGGCCTTGAAAACATAAGGATTATGTTAGATCCCTTTTCCTTTCATCGAATTCTTTTTTATCGATTTCACCCCTGGCATATCTTTCTTTAAGGATATCAAGGGACGTTTTTTCTTGAGTCCGTGGTGGCCTTTTATTTTGGTTTACAAGTTTTACTACCAACCAAATAATTAACACCAGGATGACCAGGCCAATTATCCAGCCCCAACCCATTCCCCAACCATGTCCGTCATATTCGTGAAACATAATTTTAATTTTTTTTAAATTTATTCTACCTCATAATTCCGCATCATGCCCATATCCTCATGTTCGAGGTTATGGCAATGATAGATATATAACCCTTTATAATCTTTGAACCGAAGGATTACTTTGACTTTCATATCAGGCATCAGCAAGAATGTATCCTGCCAACCTTCATTTAGAAAACCATCTTTAATGGTTTCTACAATATCCGGGTCCATCGCTGACATGTCCCTTTCAATAATTTGAAACTGGAGCCCGTGGATATGAACGGGGTGCGGCATTTGCATCATCCGCTGCCCCATCATGGTTCTCTGCATACCATTAATAAATTCCCATATTTCGGTTGTGCCAAGTTTAACTTTTTCAAAGGGGGCAACCTCTTTCATTTCAAAAGTTTTTCCATTGATCATCCATTGCATGTGGGCCATGTGAAAATTAAACTTCCGTGGATTATTCACGTTTACTGCCTCACTTGGAGACAGTTTTTTAACAACCATTAGTTCCCCGGGCAGTTTATATTCTTTTTTTGTTTTGCCGGTAATCTTGAATTTAAATATGTCGAATGATTCTCCATTTCCGGGGATCCCTTGAACGGGGGACTGGCGTCGCCCCATCATGCCGCCCATTCCTCCAATGGATTCACCACCAAGAAATGCCAGGCTTTTTACCTGGATTGTTTCACCTTCCTGGTAAACTGAAAAATCCATGAAAACGTCATATCGTTCACCGGGTGCTAGCATCAAATACGGGAGTTCTGCTGGTTTTTCCAGTAATCCTCCATCAGTTCCTATAACTTTAAGGGGAACATCTTCATCCAAATAAATTTTATAGATGCGCGAATTAGAGCCATTCAGCAGGCGAAGACGATATTGTCCATTTTTTATCTTTATTTCATTGTTTAATTTCCCGTTGACTAGTATTTCATCACCCAGGAACCCATGCATTTGAGTCATCGGGCTATCCTCAAGATATACCAACTGGTTTTCGTTATCGAATAGCCTATCTTGTATGATAATTGGCATATCATAATCGTCAGCAGGTAGGTCTAAACTTTTTTCCTTATCATCTGTCACGATGAATAAACCGGCTAATCCATGATAAACCTGTGGGCCGGTAATTTGGTCAGGGTGAGGATGGAACCAATACGTTCCCGGCCGGTCAACCACTTCGAATTCATAAACAAATGATTCCCCGTTTTTAATAGCGTACATGGGATGTCCATCCATTTCCGGTGGGACGTGTAACCCGTGCCAGTGGACGATCGTTTCCCGGGACAGGTAATTTTCCAGGCGAATCCTGATTTTTTGCCCGACCTTGGTTTTAATGACAGGCCCTAGGTAATTATCTTCCAATTGCTTTAAATGCGAAGGTTTTCCCTTTATTAAACCGCTTTCAAAGGTGTAAACTCTTGTTTTTCTTCCCGAAAGAAGCTGGAATTCTCCTGTTGTAGCCTTTAATGATATGTCAATATCAGGTTCAAATTCCGAAGAAGGACCTTTTCCTGCCTGAATATTCATTGAACGATCCTTTTTCCTGGAGCAAAAAAAAAGGTTCGGTGCAATCAAGGTTGACAAACAAATACTTCCTGATGTTTTTATAAATTCTTTCCTGTTCATTTTCTTCAATAACACAATGATCGCAAAAAAGGTTATTAAATAATAAATTACAAAAGCATCCTTTTTCGTGACACTGTATTAAGTTTTCTTTATCCAATTTACCAGGCTCCTCATCCTGCAAGCAACTTAAAACCAGGGTGATTGCAAAAGAACACTAAAAGAAAATAAGGGATTGCCGAGTGGTGCTAATGCTCTTGCATTTTCCCTAACATAGCTTCGTATTTTAATTAGCGGGGTTTAATACTTAAAGGGGTAGAGAGGTATAATCCACAAAAAAAATGTAAAGGAACACAAACCCGACAACTTCAAAACCGATAAATTATTTAACTTTACATCAAAACTGCGAAGTAAAGAAAGGATAAAACCGGCAACTTGATAAACAAACACACCCGGAAAAGACAAAACTATTTATGATTATAATTTGTAAAAAATAGCAATGTTACAATAGCTGTAAACACAATTTATGGTCATTTTGGTGTTTGGCAATCCTAAAAGAACCCAGTAATAAAGTTTGTTAAAATAATAATTAACAATTATGTATAATTTTTTAAAAAGAATTTTTAATGCAATATTTCCCGGAATTATAAAGAAGTACGAATTCACCTTTCGTAAGCTGTTGGCCTTATTTTACATTGGTAATAAAGTATATTGCAATATTTGCAAGAGTAATTTAAGGCGGTTTATTAGGTTTGGAAATTCTGATTTAATCTGTCCCAAATGCGGAAGTTTAAGCAGGCAGAGAAGATTATGGATGATTATTAATGAAACAGTTCCTTTTAAGAAATCAGAAGGAATCCTGCATTTTTCTCCATCAAAAATTCTTCAAAAAAAACTTAAAACAAATTATCCCAATTATATTACAACAGATTATAATGGCAATTTAAAGACGGATAGATCATTTGATATACTTAATATTAATGCACCTGGTAATTCATACGATACAATAATTTGTTATCATGTTTTAGAACATATTCATGATGATACGAAAGCTATTTCAGAATTATATAGAATTTTAAAACCCGGCGGCAAATTAATTTTACAAACACCCTTTAAAAAGGGTAGTATTTATGAAGATAATTCAATTACAACAAGGGAAGATCGGTTGAAACATTTTGGACAGGAAGATCATGTCAGGATATACTCAGTTCAAGGATTGAAATCACGGGTTGAAAAAGTGTCATTTAAAGTTGAGGTATTATCATTTAGCGAATCTACAGGTAATAAATTTGGTTTTAAGCCTGAAGAATATATACTTTTATGTACAAAATCAAAAGTATAAATGTGATATTTAGTGAATTG
>CAZOSQ010000231.1:0-5923 GCA_964582245.1 uncultured Bacteroidales bacterium
TGTTTCAATTTAAGTTCTGTGCTAAATTTCGCACGTTTCATATTGCTTGCCGTTATGCACCATTGAGAAGTGCATCACATCTGTAATCAATCAACTTTTGTTCTTCACAATATTCTTTGTAAGTCATTGTTGTACACATCATATCCACATCTAACTGTGCGTAATCAGCTTTTATGTTCCAAAGTTTAATTTTATAAACAACGGTGCATAACACTGTATATAGTGCATGGCTTACTTTTTTCAATGTTTGTTTCATAATTTAAAATTTTACCAGTTATTAAATATTTTGGCATTTATTGGCTGCCGCGCACCATATACTTTAACGTTAGTGTTTATTTAACCTGATTAGATTTAAAATTTCTACCTCCCCAGGTTGATGTAATTGCTGGTTCTAATTGCCCGGTTTCCTCATCTTCATTTAGATAAAAAATACCCCAATTAATTGTATCCTCACAAAACTGCTTATATTTTCTCACTTCATCCGGATCACTCCCTGCATGCATTAAAACTAATTCTTCCAGAGCTTCATTTTCGGTATTGTGACCAAAATTATTTACAACTTTTGCAAAATCCTGACCGTTTTTCCACTTTGCTATGTAATATTTTCTCATAATATTGTTACTTTAGTTATAAATTCTATTTTTTCGTGTCTGGTTGTGTCGATCGCAACCATTCTTTCTGTTTTTACCTTTATTTTATAATAAGAGGCTATTGCCGTCATATCTTTATCTTGTTTGCTTGTATAAAAACTTTGACCGCTTTTTAAATTATGTAACGCAAACACCTCCATAGAATTTCTTTTTCTTCCCATTTTTATCAGTTAATAAACTTATATTTTCTATTTATCGGTAATTTGAACCATACCGGGGAATCGAACCCCGGATAATTCCAAATATGGTTATACTTTTGACCAGTCCGAAGATTGACCTTCGAGGATTTCTAAATCTTCGCAAATCTCACTAATAACAGCGTCCAATAAAATCGCTTGTCCTGAAGTAGTTCTACCCCATAAATTTTCATGTTCGATCACCGGCTCACCTTTTTCCTTTAGTTTATCAATTAGCCAGGGAGAGCAAACCCACTATTCTAATATCTCTTGTGGTTCTTCTTCTAAACCTTCCAGTTCCGACAATTCCTGTTCCATTTCAGAAATAATCTCCGGTTCGTCTCCTTCTCCGTTCCATTCATCCATAGCTTTCTCAATTTTCTCCTTTAACTCCTCAATTTCGTTTTGAATATCCTCCTGCTGACCTGTATAAACAGATACATATTTACCGGAATACTCAGGATAGACATAATAGTTTTCTATATCATCGGCATTAAAGGGAGCGTCCGCATCTTCAAAGCCTTTGTTGATGATATATTCAACCATGCTGTTTACATTTGCGTAGATTTCTCTAGCTACAAATTTCGCTTTTATTTCCTGATTTTTCATGACTGTAAATTTTAAGTTTATAAATTTTATGCTAAATTAATGCTTTGTTTTGTAATTTGCAAATTTTTTCCTTCTTTTTTCTTTCTTTTTTAGATGTTCAAAAAATAAATTATACGGTAACTCAATAGCGTTGACCTGTCCGATAATTTCTGTTTTGTGAATCATGGCATTTTAATTTTGATTATTAACATTTTGTTTTGTAACTCACTTTCGTAAAACTCTGATCCCCTTGGAACTTCGAAGATATATTGATCAACGGGTTTCTTCTCAGGGATAAAAATATCCTTTAAAATAAGTGTTATCTTTTTTCCCCCTTGTGCTTTGTTTTTTAAAGCCGTAAAAACTGTTTCAATATAATTCATAATGTGTAATAATAAATTAAACAAAAAATATGATACAATGTGTATATAACTATACCGGAACCAACCAGGAAGATAAAACCAAGGATTAAACCTCTTATTAATTTGTAAACTGTATTCATTTTCTTTTTAGTTTTGTTACCTATAGACAAGGCTAAAAAGCCTTGTTTCGATTTTTAAAATCTCATCAGTATAGGTTTATTCGCCTACCATGGGCATAAGTAAAAACTCATCATTCACAACAAAAGCACGGGAAGGATCAGTATATTTAATGACAACATGATCGCTGTCAATATCGCTAATTATTTGCTGAAGAAAGGGAATTTTAAAACCGATCCTGCATTCCAGATTAGCCTTTGAGTCAAAAACATATTCAAACCCATATTTGAAATCTAAATCCTGACTTGTTAAGGTAACTTTACCGTTTAAATCAAAAACTCCCTGTTTTGATCCTTGATTTGCTGCTATTTCTGCCAGGTTTAAGTTCTCAATAAGTTCATTTTTGGGCAAGGTCACTTTTCCCGGTTGATCTACGGGTATAACAGCCTCATAAGATGGATATTCACCCTCCACATTTCGCACAATCACACTATAATCCGGGAAAACGAATTTTATATGTTTGGAGTCATATAAGCACGTGTAAGGCTGTTTTTTATCGAAATAAGGTATTATACCGGAATCGATCAAAAAAGGCTCCTGAACAGCACAAACAGGCTTAAAAAAGCATAGCTTGTGCGCGTCTGTAGCTACAATATGCTTACCTACGTAAACAGCGTTCAAAACAGGCCGAAGATCATCATTGTTCACGTACTTAAATGCCTTTAACAGGTTAGTATGATCTTTTTCGCTGTAATCCCAGGTGTTTGTGTTTTTTAGATCAGGAAACAACGGAAAATCATCTACCTCCCGTTTTTCTACGTTAAACTTTCTTACTCCGTCAATGCAAAAACACTTTGTTTTCATCCTGCGAAAATGTAATTTCACTTTCTTTTTTCAGTTTACTAAGGATTTTAACTAGCATATTGCAATCAAACAGAAATTCACCTTCAATACTTATTTTGTATTCCAGATAAACACCTGAATTGAGATTCGCGGCATAAGCCGATCCGTCTTTAAACAAAATATTGTCCAGGATGGGAATATTGTTTTTTGCTGTTACTTTTTTGCACTTTTGCGCAATGTTTAATAAATCTTTTGTTTTCATTTTTTTACTTTTTTAATATAAAACTTTATGAATTTTATTATGTATTATGTTTAATTCACCCCTGATATTTAATATAAAATTAAGGTAATTTAAAGCGTCTTTTAACCTGCTTTTTGCTATTTCAGGATATTTAGTTTTGTTTAAATGTTCAACTCCATAAAAATAACTTAAAGCACTCATCAAACTATTTCTAAACTTGTGAGCTAAATCACAAGACCAGGGATTTAATTCCATGTTTAAAAATATCTGCCAATCATTTATAGAGTTTGAACGTTGATCGAAACTTTCAAAAAACTTCTTTAATTCGCTAAACTTTTGATTTTGTATTAATTCTCTCAATTTTTCAGTAGTCATAATTAATAAATTTTAATGTTTACACTTGTAAGGTCTCATTTATGGGCTGATCATACTTATCCGTACATATAACATATAAGGATAACATGATCTCAATCCGCTCACTTGAATAGCCTTTATCTTGTAAATATTCTTTGAATTGTTCCATAACTTAGAATAAAGAAATTACAAACCTGGTATACATGTAGATCATGCCAAGAAATAAGCAGGTAAGGAAAAACTTATCCCATCTTGTAAACTCTTTGCTTTTGTAAAATCGTAGTATTGTTTTCATAATTATAGGATTTAAGATTTATAAATTATCTTTCGTTCCATGTGCGATCGCACCGTTGACTCGTATAAACGCTCATGCCCGCAACGCGGTATTCGTTTAACAACCTGGCTTTTTCTTGCCTGTATTCTTTTAGACTATCAAAGTCACTAGAGTTCAATTCATCAACCGTTTCAACCCCGTATGATGTTCTTAAATTTAAATAAGTCTTCATAATTGTAAATTTTTAGTTCGTAAATAAATTCAATACAAATCTACAAAATAAAATAATACAAATCAAGTAAATTAATACTTTTTTTATTAATTAAATTATAAATACCTGGTAATCAGTTAGAAAAATTTTAGTTTTGTAGTTGTGTTACAACTCAGCCGGGACCGTACAACACTATACGAGGCAATTTAAAGGGGTGTAAGGCCATTATTACAGGCTAACCAATACAATATACTGTATACTAAACCATACACTAACACCATAATAACTATTTAATGAAGGAATAAGCATACATTAAGATAATAACCAGAACAAAATTATATATCCATCATACGAACACCAGGTAATATTTAATCTGCCTGTAAAGAATAAGTATTATATAATTAAATACACTTTTACAGTTGCACTGTAGTAATACAATACCATCCGTGTTTTATTGCACCCCGGAAAGATTTAATATACTATAACTATATTAGTGTTTCACGTATTGCGTTTGTTTGTGAGCAATACGGATCGATAACTACAAATCAATTGATTACATATTTTATCTCAGCCCCGTGTAACATCCTAACGAAATGCCCATGAATAAAGGAATCTTTGTTTTGTGCTATTAGCTAAATACACCTATACCGAAGGTTTTATTTTGTTTGTGATTTGGTTTGTGGTTGTTGTTTTATGTACTTTTCCTTTTAATTTTTTAGCAGTAAACCATTGATACACACTAGGTTAACAATGTTAAGCGTACAATGTACGCTAAGTAAAATACTCACAATTTTTAACTTTTCTGCAATAACGTTGTAAACTACTAAAGCGTTATAAATCAGGTGTTTTACCGGTGCGGGTATAGCATTTCACCGCTATGTCACGGATGGACAAAGACATATATACAATTGTATGTTCGATATTAGCTAAATGCCTGGTTTACAAGGCTAAAAACCAGGGGGGTGGGTTTGCCCGATCCGTTTTCACTTTCACGACCGCCCCCCTCTTTCTACTATAGTAAGTGTTCAAAGAAAATACACACCAACATTCTTGCTTTTCAGGGTATAGTTTTGTATATTTGTCTGAGTTAACACAATACACAAGCAAAATATGAAATATCAGATTACAAAGCCATACAGCGATTTTAATATAGCCTCTGGTAGTATGAGTCCAAAACAATATAAAAGTGTCTCCTGACAGAGCTGAGAGAGTCAGAAAGCAATATTTAGATTATGGAGCAAGAGGAAATGATTAACACAAATAGTACAGGTATTTTAGATAGCATGCCTTCCGGGCTAAACGAAGAGTTTTACAAGGCTCTTGATGAAAATGATGGTGCTAAAGCGCACAGGCTGTTTAAACAGAGTTGGTATATGGATCATCATTCAACAAACAAAGAAACAAAAATTTACGAGTTTATTTATAATGACTGTATTTATGAGGGTGGTTGGGTGACAATGAGTATTCACAGGACTAAAAAAGGAGCGTATAAAGCAATGAGGAGGTTTCTTATTGATAGTTATATGGATTGGTATAATGAGAGGATGTTTTATGGTAAGGGGGGTTATTTCGGGGGGATAGATAAATTTGGTAGGCATAGTGGTTGGGGTGTTAGAGAGGTTGTGTTAAATGATTAACCTTTAATATGTGATGTCATGAGAAAGATTTTAGGTTCTGTATTTATTGCTGTTGTAATGGCTGTTTTGTATTACCTGATATTAGCTATTATAGAGCTTGAATTTAACCCGGTTAAATGGTCTGAATGGATACAGGGTTATTGCATTGGGTTTTATTTGGGTAGTGTACCTATCTATATCAGGGATTTTTTAAAAGATTAATTATGGGGTGTTTAGGTTGTTTCTTTATTGGGGTGTGTGTGGGGGTTACAATATTTGTTTTGGTTATAGTATTATTAATGGATGATGACCTTTAAGTATGGAGGTAGTTTTGTATGTTGCTATGGTGTGCTTGATTGCAGCCTGGGTGAGAAGTTTGGAGTATGAAGATTAAAATAATTAAATTATGATTGATAAGGTAATAGAAAAAGGTTTTACAAAAACAAAAGGGGTAGACTACAATACCCTTCCATTACATTTGTATCTCGCGG
>CAZOSQ010000232.1:0-5908 GCA_964582245.1 uncultured Bacteroidales bacterium
CCTGTTTCCAAGTCATCAAAATAAGAAAAATTTGATTTATGATTTAATTTATTCTCGTGAACATGAATTTCACTGAAATAACCATCCGTACATCCAGTGAATTGATCATGAATAGTTAATCTAACATCGTAAACACCGGGAACCTGGTATACATGAACGGGTGATTCTTCAAAAGAGATTCTCCCATCCCCGAATTGCCAGAAAAAATCTAATGAATCACCAATGGAAGTATTAAGAAATTCAACAGATTCAGTAAAATCATCCAATGTATATTCAAAAAATGCTTCACAATCCAGCTCTTCATCTTCGATATAAACCGAGCTCTTTTTCGTATCCATTTTACCATTGGAACTATTTCTAATTTTTAAATTAATGTCATAAATTCCCGGTTCTTTATATTCATAATTTACTTCTTCGGCAGTATTACCAAATGTTCCGTCACCAAAGTCCCAATGAACCTGGTCATATTGCCCGAGTGAAGTATCAATAAGGGTAACCTTCATATCTTCTACCTGGTATTTAAATCCTGCCAATGGTTTTTTCAAATCAATGATTTTGCATATAGTATCTACACATTCCAGTTAAATAGTATCATTCAACTTATCAATGTAATCCTTGAAATAATTTTCATTTTTCGCTATTACTTCCCAACCATAATCATTATAACCATCTAGTAGAGTAAATTTCTTGGGTTTTAATTTCATGGAAAAGGTTTTTAGTCCATCTCCAACGTTCAGGTTAATATTTGCCTCATCTGTTTTATTAGAAGACAGATCCTGAAGCCGGTCATTTCCATCCTCTTCATTTCTTTTTATTTGAATGTCATTTCCATTTCCCAGGATCATTTGAATGGCGAGGGTATCACCTTTATCTACCAATTCTTGGTCTACCTTGGGGAGGAACACATTCGTGAATTGGGTAGAATTGTTATAAAAAATATTTAAAAAATCTCCCTTTTTAATATTATGATCCCTGTTTTCCACGTAAATCCAAGTATGTTTCCCATCCGAATAGGGCCAATTTCCTGTACTTCCTGTCAACGGCAATATATACAAATCATATTCACTGTTGTAACCCTTGTAAATATCATAATCATAGGGATTATCATCAATATTATAAACATCTTCAAACGATTTTCCTGGAAAAACGGTAATATCGCCAATAACCCTGATGACCCGGTTGGAATAAACTGAATCTACCTGGACACCAATTAATCTATGATTTTCCACCTTGTTGGGCAACAAGTAAATTTTACTTGTACTTTTAAGAAACACATCGTTCCCGGATGTTAAAAAATGTGCTGATGACGATTTATCTTGCAGGATATAGCCAGAAGTACCTGGAGCTTTACCGACAGTATCAATAATTACTAAACATGCTTTATATTCAGCCTTATCAGGATAAATATGTTCATAATTCATTGGAATGTTAAAACTTTTGGTGGTGCCGTCTCCAAAGTTCCATGAATAATAATCAAAATCTCCAGTAAATTGGGGAGAAAAAGAAGTTGAATTATTCTCTCCAATTATATAATCAAAATTTACTGCACATTGTGTATAGACTAATTTGCAGGTGAAAAATAATAAGGATATAAAAAATAATATCTTCAATGTTCTTTAATTGTTAATATAAATATACTGCTATTATTTTATTTTCCATCAAGACATGTATAATTTAATACAGTCCATTACTGGGTATTCCATTTTTTTTATTTTTGTGGCAATCGTAACTTGTACCGGTTAATTTTTTTTTCCTATTGACCTTTATGTAATAATAAATTTGTTCCTAATTTTTATGACCGGCATCATTTTACGTGAAACCTTGATTAATAAAATTTTACCATTAAAAATGGTAAAGAATCTTTGATTTTAAAAAGAAAGACTAATGAGGAAAGAATGTTTAATATTTGATTTTGATGGAGTAATTGCCAATACTGACCAGTCTCGATTTAAAAATCTTTCAGAAATACTTCAAAGATATAATATTCATTTACCCCCTGATTATTTTAACAAGTTAGTTGGATTAACCACGGTTGCTTTTCTAAAAAAGTATTTCCCTTTTCTTCCCGAGGAGCAAGTAAAAAATATTTCCAAGGAAAGACAAGAAAATTATTATTCAAATTTAGCCAAGTATTGCATTCCTTTCGAGGGCATGAAAAACACCATTGATGAATTGTCCAACCATTTTAAAATAGTCATGGTTACCTCGAATGCTCGTGAAAAGGTTATTACACAATTAAAACATCTTAATGTTTATCAATATTTTGATTGGATCATCGGTCGTGAAGATACAGAAAATAACAAATTGGAAAAATCATACTTAAAAGTTCCGTCCATTATTGATAAAGATCCTGAAAAATGTATCGTGATTGAAGATTCGGAAATAGGTGTTCAAGCTGCAAAAGAAGCTGACTTCTATTGTATCAAATTTGTACCACTTTCGACCAATGACAGTAATCATACACCCCATAACGATATTGCACGCAATTACCCGGAGCTTAAGAAAAAAATACTGAATTTCTTAGAATAATTTCCTATCACATGCGATAATGCAGGTATAAACTACTTGTAATAGGGAAATGAAGCACATTTTCATCTAAAATATTTTTTAAGCTAAACACTATTACTGGGCAAGGTATTCAATCACGTCAATCATTCTCACCCGGTCTCCCTTGAAATAAGGTACAATAAATGCATAGCGAATTCCAATCTGTTTAGCGGCTTCTTGTATTTGATAAGCTTCATTCATAGTTGAAACTCTCCCGATTAAAAATTTTGTATATTTTTCACCTTGTTCCCTATGAATCAAGCCGTTAACTTTTTCTTGAAGCTTTGAGTATAAATTCATTTTGGCTTTAAGGTTGGCATCGGCATTGATATAGGCACCAACTTGAACTGTAAAAGATAATCCCGGCTTATTAATATGTCCATATTTTTGAAGCACCACTTTTAATGTAGCTTCATCAAGTATAGCACCTTCATCTTGCCTACCTTTCTCTAATTGGAATGTTGGGGAATTCTCAACCATTTGTCCTTCCTTGGAAACATAATTCTTATCAATTTCACCAAATTCTGTTCTCCTGTTCTGGGCTCGTCCTTCCGGATTATCCTTACCCGTCTCCGATTGGTTATCTATTTTAGGATGCTCTTCTCCATACCACTGTCCCACTAACTTTTTTTTATCAACTCCTTTTCCCACTAAGTAATCAATAACAGTGTTAGTCCTTAATTTTGACAATTTAAAGTTATGATTTTTATTATCCACGTTATCTGTATGAGAAGCCACGAAAATATTCATGTCGGGGTTGTTTAGAAGATATTTTGCTAGTTGATCAAGTTTAACTTTTTCCGAGGTTTCTATGGTATATTCACCAAAACCATAATATATCACCGGGAATTTAAATCCACCTACATTATCGTGCTTAATTTTTTCATCATTCACCTTAACTTCCTTTTCATCCTTTACCTCCCGGTTATTTTCAATGGTCTGTACGATTTCTTTTTTATCCAGGAAAATTTTTTCCAAGAACAAGGTGTCTCCAATATTTGTGGAAGCGTTAAACTTTACTTCCTTTTCAAGGTAACCATCCTTTTTTATTGTCAATAGATAGATTGAATCTTTGTAAACAGGAAAAAACAAATCTTCCTTCACTTGTTGTTTTTCTTCAACTTTATATTTTTTCCCTTCATGGTATAGGGAAATAATAGCATCTTTTACCGTAGATTTTGATTCCTTATCAAGTATATTACAATGAACTGTTACTTTTTTTGCTTTTTCAATAGGTTTCATGGTAAAGTTGAACTTATAAATGCGATCACCATAAAATCCTTCATTTTTTCTTACCCTATTGGAAGAAAAATAGGCTAAATAATTTTCGTGTGACAGTTGATAATGATAATAATAGTAATCATCTGCCCCGGAATTTATACCATAGCCACAGTTTTCCACTGGTTCCCAAGATTCATTGACCATTCCTTTTGTTTTAAATATATCATAACCACCAAATCCTTTGTATCCTTCCGAACTGAAGTACAAGACATGATTGATTATATCATAAAAAGGGGAATGTTCATTAAGAAATGTATTCACATTTTCTAGGTTAACAGGTGGTTGATAATTACCAAATTCATCATAAAAAGAAAAATATATATCAAACTCACCTTTTCCTCCTGGCCTGTCAGAAGTAAAAAAAAGGACTTTTTTATTACCAATTTTTACAGGCATGGGATCTTTAGATGAATATTGACTATTATTTATTTTTTCATCAAGGTTTTCAGGCTTGGAAACTTTTCCCCCAACAATCTCACTTTTGAAAATTCTACAAATTTCTTTTTCCTTTATTTTAGAACAAACTGCGTAGTAAAGTTCTTTCCCATCCGGGGAAAGTGCCGGTCGGGTTATGAAATAGTTCTTTTCCTTGATTTTTAAGTCTATTTTTTCCTTTTCTATCCAACTACCATTTCCCCCTAATCGGCTACGGAAAATTCTAGTCACGTAACTATCTTCATATTTTCCCTTGGCATCTTCAAAAAAATATTTACTCTTGTTTTTCCCATCTTTTGTTATTCCAGTGAACCACAAAGTATCTCCCCTTTGTACCGCACCATAATTGCTATTACCATTGTTAATTTCCCCTTCACATAATTTGACGAGGTATTTGCTTCCCATCAGTTGCATATCAGAAGAAATTTCACATGCTTCTACCTGTGAATTTGCTTGTTCAATAAAAATTTTTTCCTTACCATTGTATGTATTTATAAATGTTGTGAAAGAAGCTAAAGCTATATCATATTTCTCAAGAGTTTTTTCCACGTTACCTTTCCAAAAATAAAGCATGGGAAAATTATCAACTTCACCTGGGACAAGGTTCTCGTAAATATCCAGGGCTTTATCATACTTCCTGCACATCCTATAGCATTCAGCTAGTTTATATTCAAGAGCCGGGTTTTTTCTTCTTTTTTCTTCCCTGGCCTTTTCGTAGAATGATATAGCCTCGTAGTATTTTCCTTCCTTGAATAAATCATCTGCTATGGATTGAACATCTAATTCAACATATTCCCTTAAAACATCCTGGGAGTGTAGACTAGAAAAGGATAGGCTTAACACTATACCCATTAATATCATCAATATGATTTTCTG
The DNA here is from genome assembly GCA_964582245.1 of uncultured Bacteroidales bacterium. Taxonomy (GTDB): domain Bacteria; phylum Bacteroidota; class Bacteroidia; order Bacteroidales; family CAZOSQ01; genus CAZOSQ01. The sequence goes on from CAZOSQ010000232.1 coordinate 5,140, forward strand.
TTTATTCACGTTAAAATTGTTTTGCTGGATTTGACTGTAGGTTCACCACTTTCTTTAAAAATGCAGTGTAGACAATTGATATTTCAAACCCTGGTTTGATCTCACTAATAACCTTTTCAGGTGCAATGAAATCATAACTCACTCCCAATTTGAAGTTCTTAATTTCGAAACCTGCTGAAATAATTAATGATTCTCCCATTCGATACCAACCTCCCCCGTGAAATGCAGCAGACTCGAGTTTAAATTCTGCATTCGCACCTACTACCAGGTCCCTCGATTGATTTTGGTCAAGCCATATAAAATTAGGAATAAGATACAATTGGTCAGAAAATCCTATTCTTCCTCCCCCATGTATAACCAGTCTACGAGGTATCTTTTCATTATCCCCAAAGTAAGTTTCAACAGGTTCCAACAGGTGGAAAGCAGATGCACCAGCAAAAACCGAAGATCTATCACCTATATAAGAATACCAGAAAATGCCACTATTTATATCTAAGATAAAACTTCTATCCGTTAAAAAAGATTCCCCATGATAAATAGATTCGTCTACAGATATTCCAGTCCACTGTATCCCATATGAAAAAGCATTATAATTGGTATACCGTTGGAAAAACCCACCTTGGATTCCCGTTACAATAAAGTGATTTCCTTTTGAGTCCAAGGATTTATGGTATGAAAAAGAAATCATTCCCGTCATGCTACTGATGACTCCGTCTGAAATATCATCCTTGACAAATACTCCTCCCAATGCCATTATATCTTTATCTAG
>CAZOSQ010000233.1:0-5901 GCA_964582245.1 uncultured Bacteroidales bacterium
CTACCAAGGGTTCCATGGAGCATAATCCTATACATCCTACTTCCAGGACATCCGCATCTACATCATGTTCAGCTATAAATTTTTCAATTTCTTTTTTAGTCTTATCAGCGCCAGCTCCAAGTCCACATGTCCCTGCACCAATGAAAATGACGGGCTTAGTAACCGTTTCTCTTCTCAATAGGCTTAATTCCGTTGATACCTCCTTCGGTATATTACCTTTTGCAAGAAGGATATTTCCCAACAACTTACTATTACTATTTATTTCTATATTGTTCATCTTTAATAAAAATTATTCAGTTTATTAAAATTTACCACACAGGAATTTCATCTTACCTGCCATCAACATAAAGTAGTTGAAATAACTAAGCCACATTTTCCTTTTCTTTTCTGAGATTATTTATTATCTCTGTGATGGAATCACTCGTTACCTTGGCATAAAATTCACCGTTTATTGATAATACAGGAGCAAGACCACAAGCACCGATACAAGCAACCACTTCTATGCTAAACATTAAATCCCTGGTTGTTTGGCCTGCAGTAATACCAAGTTGTTTTTGTAATTTTTCCAGCACCGTTTGTGATCCAAGCACGTGACAGGCTGTACCTCGACATACTTGGATATGGTACTTACCCATGGGTTGAAACCTGAACTGGTTATAAAAAGTCGCAACGCCATAAATTTTACTTGCCGGGAGTGACAAATGTTTCCCAACGGCCACTATGATTTCCTCGGATAAGTATCCAAATTTCTCCTGCATTTCTTGGAGAATTGGGATCAATTGGTCTCGCCCTGCACCGGGGAATTTTTCCACGATATTTTCAATATCAGACTTCATAAATCAAATAATTACATGTTAATTATATCACACTGTGAACACTTTCACACAAAGATATGTTAATAACGGAACCTGCACAAGTTTTTATTGTTAAAATTTTAACAAGTAAAGTAATATAGAATTAATCTAAATAAATAACGGGTTTGAGCAATCCGTTAAAGCGGTTTTACTTTTTTTTATATAGTTAAAAACCAATTTCTATTAGGTTGAAATTTGGTAACAAGTATTTGTTTTTTACCGTATAGAATACTATTCATGAATACAATTGTAGGTTTTTGATATTAATTGGATAATTTCACTATATTTAAATCCGGGGATGGCTTATTCCGGGAATTAAGTAAGATAACGTTTAAAAACTTAAAACTATTTCCAGGATAGGATCAGGTTGGTATTTTAACACGAGATAAAATGAAAAAATTGATTATTCATATTTTTATTTTTTTTAACTTGGTTTCTTTTTCACAGGAAGAAAACCTGGAAAACCTTAGTATAGTTGTTACTCCAGTTTACCAGGGGGAAGCTGTTAGCATTTGTCGTGATGAAAAAGGTTTCATGTGGTTTGACACCAAATCAGGTATATTTAAATATGATGGATACTCTTTTAATTCTTATTTAATAGATACAATTGTTAAAAACAATCTTTCTTCTCAGATCCCAAGGTTGTTTAGAAATTCTTTCAACCATATTTTTTATGGAAATATTGGATTGGGCAAATATGATCCAAATCAAGATAAATTTATACCTTTTAAGAAGGGAGAAGAGTTAGACAACACGGAAATTTATGATATCCAGGAAGATAATAAAGGCGTTACCTGGATCGCTTCTGCAAGCGGGTTATTTACTTTAAATAATAATGAATTGATTAATTTATCAAATAGTAAAAAGGAGACATTGGAAGATGCACAGGTTTTTGATATTGATTTTGACCCGGATAGTAACCTTTTATTGGCTACCGGTAAGGGTTTAATTATGTATCATCAACAACTGGATGAATTTTCTTTTTTAAATAAAATTTCTACCTATAAAATTTTAAATACAGGTGATTTAACCTGGATGGCTACCGATAAAGGATTGGTAAAATATCATTATATTTCAAACAAGGATACATTATATTTACTTAATGGAGGTGATGAAACCTGGAGGGGAAAAATTACCAGTTTTTTTCCCGGGGTAGGAGGGGAATTATGGATAGGTAGCCAAGACGGATTATATAAATATATACCGGGTCAAGGAATTTATAAATTGTTATTGGGTGGTGAAGCCAGTTCCATGGCTAGTCTTCTTGTAAGTGATATTTTTGTTGATAAAACCGGGATTCTTTGGATAGGAACCAGCAAAGGTGTTTATAAATCTATTGTTGATGCAGAAGCTTATATAGCCCCACCCGTACCTTGGGTAACTAGCATTAGCTTTTTTAAAAAGGATCAAGGAAATGGTAAAATTAAAAAAGACACTGTTTTGAAAATTCCTTTAAAATTTCATGAAGATGTAATCAAGGTTCCATTTGGCTACAATAATTTTGTTATTGAATATACTGGACTCCATTATGTTGATCCCTCTAAAAATAGATTCATTTACATGTTATCAGGTTATGATAAAGAATGGGTTTCTTCTCAAGGTGAAAATAAGCAGGTTGTTTATCGCAACCTAGATGCAGGGGAATATGTTTTTCGTTTACAAGTTTCCAATTCAAAAAATGTAAGTCTTGAATCAAAAGGAATAAAAATCATTATTACCCCGCCATTTTGGAAATCATGGTGGTTCTATTCTCTCCTGGTCATATCGGTGATTTTGTTTACCCTATTATTATTTAGATTTATAAAGAGGCAAATTAAAAAAGAGAGGGAGATTTTAAAAGCTAAATATGATAAACGACTTATCGAAATAGAAAGACAAAAAGGGGAAATTGAACGAAAGAACAAGGAGATTTTGCAAAGAGAGGAAGAAAGCAGGCGCATGAAGTGGTTTACAGAAGGATTAGCCAAATTTGGGGAGCTATTAAGTAAAAATAAGGATGATACCAATAAATTGTGCAAAAAGATTATTAGCGAGGTAGTTAACTATTTTGGTGCCATACAGGGAGGAATTTATCTTTACCGGGAGGATCATATAGAACCTTATCTTGAACTGGTTGCTACTTTTGCATATGATAAAAATAAATTGTCAAATAATAAGATTGAAATTGGCGAAGGGCTGGTAGGTTCTTGCTTTAAAGATAAAAAAATGAAAGTTATTGACAATCTTCCCCCAGATTATCTATTGTTAAAATCCGGATTGGGAGATGAACATCCCGAGCATCTTTTATTAATTCCATTGAAATATGAAGAAATTATTCTTGGAGTTATGGAAGTAGCATCTTTTTCTCCTTTTAATGAAGGGGAATTGCATTTTGCCGAAAATATTGCTGAACGGATAACTTCGGTAATTTTTACCATCCAGATGAATGAAAAGACGAACTTACTGCTGGAACAAGCTCGTGAACAAGCCAATTCTTTGCAAGCTAGAGAAGATGAATTAAGACAGACAATAGAAGAAATGCAAGCAGCCAAGGAAGAATTGGAAAGGGTTAAATCAGAAGAAGAAAAGAAACACCAGGAAATGCTTAATCATATAAATGAACAAAAAGAATCCTTGATGGATATCTTGGACAAATTTGATGGTAAAATTTTCTTGAAAGATAAAGATGGTAAAATTATATTAGCTAACCGGGCAATGGCCGATTTTCATCAAATGAAAAGGGACGAAATTATAGGTAAGACAGATTTTGATTTATTTGAAAAAAAGGAACAAGCCCAATCTTATTGGGAAGTTGAACAGGAAATAATGAAAAAAGGAGAGCAAACTGTTATTGAAACGGTTAAAGATGGAAACCATACTATCTATGTAGAATCCATCAAAACACCTTTTGATATAAAGTTTATGGGAGACAAAGGTTTGCTGGGAATACAAAAAGATATAACCGAGGTTGTTCATCTAAAACAAAAAGTAGAACAACTAGAAATAAAGATAAAGAAATTAGAAAAAGATAAATAAATATGATAGAAAAGTCTCACTGGAATTACATGTAATTAAAAAAGGTCAAAGATAAATTGCTTGATTTTTAATTGTAATACAGTTGGAAGGAGAATATAAAATGGTTATAATTTTAAACATATTATCGTTCGCTTTTTTTTCCTCGACATGGATAATTATTATTCTTTCAATAATTTACGCATTAGTGTTATACCTACTTTTTCGCGGTAGAATATTGTCTTTGGTAAAAAATAAGGAAAGACTTACCATACTTTATAAACAACGAAAAGTTCACGTAGAGATGCAAAAAGAAGAATTACGGCTTCAAGCTGAAAATATGATGGAAGTAAACCGGTTATTAAAAGAAAGCAAGGATGAAATTTTGAAACAGAAGGATGAATATCAACTGCAAAATGAAAACATGCAAGAAGTTAACTTGTTATTGCGAGAGAAACAGGAGGAAGTACAAGCACAGGCTGAACAATTAAGGAAACTAAATACAACTAAAGATAAGTTGTTTAGTATTATTGCTCATGATTTAAAAAACCCGTTTTTTGCCATTAATAATCTTGCTCGAATGATAAATGACCAATTTGATCAATTAGATGATAAACAAAAAAAAGATTTAATAGGTACATTATCAGAAGCTTCTGGCAATGCATATGACCTGATGAATAAGTTGCTGGATTGGTCTAGGGTACAATCTTCAAAACTGTCTTATAAAGCAGGAAAGCTGGAACTTTCGAAAATTATAGGAGAAGTAATTGATTTATTTTTAATCCAGTTAAAAGATAAATTCATACTCTTGGTAAATATAGTTGATGATGACATATATCTTTGGGCAGATAAAAATATGGTACATACTGTCTTACGAAATTTAATCGGTAATGCGATTAAATTTACACGTGAAAATGGACATATTAGCATCTTTGTTCAAGAAGCAGGGGATTTAATGGAAATTCATGTCCAAGATACTGGAATAGGAATCGATAACAAAACAATAAGCAGGATCTTATCTGAAGATAATTTTATAACCCACCCGGGGACTCATGGGGAAACAGGTTCGGGGTTAGGATTGAAAATTTGCCAAGAATTTGTTCATAAAAACAATGGTGTGTTGAAAATTAAAAGTATAGAAGGCAAAGGCAGTGATTTTTATTTCACTGTCCCGCTGTATAAAAAAACTCATGTTGATTAATACGGGGTACCTTTCAAACGTTGGTTTTTAAAAGCTTCCAGGTACCAATCAAATTCCTCAAGGAATTTATTGACAAACTTTTCCATGGAGGGTTTTTGTAATTCCCCTTGCTCGTTCAAAATTTCGGAGATATTTGCAAATGGTTGGGAAATGGGTATTGCTGGCATTCCTAGTTCGGCTAGAACATCCCTTAACTGCACCCCTGACCTGACCCCGCCGAAATTTCCCATGGAATAGGTAGCAATAGCACTTGGTTTGAAGTAATATTCTTGTAAAAAATGGTCCAGTAGATTTTTTAACGCGGGTGGTATTCCATGATTATATTCCCCGGAGACAATCATAAAACCATCGGATTCATTAAATATTCCAGATAATTCTTGCATTATAGAAGGAGCTTCCCCGGCGGGATAATCTTTAAATCTTTTATCCAACAGCGGAAGATGATACTCCATGGGATCTACCAGGTATGTTTTATGACCTCTTTGTTTTAGTTTATTCAATAAAAAGTTTGCCACGCGAATACCCATCCTCCTGGTTCTAACTGAACCATATAATATTGAAATTACAGGCATATTAATGATGTTTATTTTTGATAAACAATAAGTGAATTAAAAAGTTCCTTGTTTTTCTTTTTAATCCATAAAAATAAATACAGTTACAACATATTTTATAAATAAATAATCCGGTTAAAAATCGGATTACTTATTTAACCCTCATGCTCTCTTTCGCTACCGATTCAGGGGAGTTAAACCGGGCGTCCATATACTTTTTTCCTCCCACTGAATCTTCGGCGAAAGCGAGGTGAAACAGTCATTGACCAATTTTAAACCGGGACAACAAAAAGCCGTGATTAAA
>CAZOSQ010000234.1:0-5877 GCA_964582245.1 uncultured Bacteroidales bacterium
AGAAATAAACATATTTTTCGAGGGAACGTTTGTTGGAATTTCCTTCATGGATGCCAACAATACACGGGATACGCTGCATATTTCCTTGGGCAGGGACAAAAATATTACTGTTCAACGGGTAAAATTAAAAGACTTTTCGAAAAAGCAAGTTATTGGAAACAATAAGAAGGAAATGATCACCTGGGAAATAAAGATTCGAAACACGAAAAAACAAGTTGTGAACCTTGTGGTCGAAGACCAAGTGCCTGTTTCCTCGAATCAATCTATCGAAGTTGAAATAGAAAATATTTCGGGGGCTAATTTAAACAAAAATACTGGATTGTTATATTGGCGTTTTGACCTGTCCCCTAATAATGAAAAAACTTTAAAAACTTCCTATCAAGTTAAGTACCCGAAAGATATGAATCTTGTGCTGGAATGATCCCGGGTAAAAGTATCAATACAACCGAATAAATGAAATTTGATTAAGCAGTTTTTTTCCTTTTTCATTTTTTATAGTTGGCATTTCCATTATCTTTGGCATATTGGAAAAAGAGGATGGCAAGAGTAGGAAATCCATTAAAAAAAGTAAGGACAACTAGGATCATTTTCCCGGTAATTTTCGGGTTAGGAGTGATTATATTCCTGATGTTCAAGGAATCAAGGCTTGCAAGGCTTAAAGTAGATTTGGTCAAACATGAAATAGAAGATAATTGGTACAAGATTAATGAATATCCTTCACAAGATACATTTTTAATAAGTTTGACAGATACAAAACTTAATGACCTGGACAGTTTCCCGATCCAGTTTAAGTTTCTCCATGATATTTCGGATGAAATAGTGCTTTTCACAGACACCCTTTTCTTTCATCCACAAAATCCATCCCTAACACAATCTACGAGCAATAAATATAAAATTCAGCATACTGGCCCCAGAAGCTGGTTAATCATTTTTGAGAAGCCCTTGGAAAGTTTTTACAAACTTGTCCGATTCGATTATGCCACTATTTTTTGGCTTTTCATGGCTTTTGTCTTAATGGCTTTTCGCGATTTGGGCTACATCATCAGGTTGAAAATCCTTGCCGACCAGGAACTCACCTGGATGCAGTGCGTGAAAATTGTATTTCTCTGGGAATTTACTTCAGCCATTACACCATCGGCCATAGGAGGAACCAGCGTTGCCATATTGTACGTCAACAAAGAAGGGATTAATCTAGGCAAAAGTTCGGCTATCGTATTGGCCACATCCTTCCTCGATGAAATCTATTTTGTCATCATGTTTCCCATCTTATTTATATTGGTTGGTGATACCTTATTCATGAATGACCTTTCCATAACCAATGAATTTTTTGATTTTGCCATTATCGGGTATTTCTTTAAACTTTTATGGATTGCTTTTATCTCCTACGGGTTATTTATCAACCCAAGAGGTTTCAAATGGATCCTCTTATGGATCTTCAGGCTGCCGAGGATAAAAAGATGGCGATACCAGGTGGCACAAGTGGGTACTGAGCTTGTGAATGCTTCAGGAGAATTAAAACACAAATCATTTTCTTTTTGGTTCAAGGCCATATTGGCTACATTCTTCTCCTGGACAGCTCGTTATTGGGTTTTAAACATGCTGCTGATTTCCTTCTTCACGGTAAAAGTTTATGGTTTACAATCTCATTTAATCATTTTTGCACGCCAACTTGCCATGTGGATCATGATGCTGGTAAGTCCAACTCCCGGGGCTAGCGGTTTTTCAGAATATGTATTTGCCAGGTACTTGGGTGAATTTATTCCTATAGCAGGTTTCGTGGTAATCATGGCCCTTACTTGGAGGTTGGTGACTTATTATCCCTACCTGGTGATAGGAGTGATTCTTCTTCCAAAATGGATTAGGGATAAATTCGGGAAGAAAAAAATTGACCAAATTGAACCCACGGAAACTCAACCAAGCAATCAAGCTTAAACTTGGATCTATGTTTTTTTGGCATCTCGCCTTTGAGTATAACACAGTTAAATTTCTGCCAGCAAGCACTAAGACACTGGGCCTAGTTTTAACCATGTCCTTATATTCTAATTAGTGGTATAAATTTAAAGTATCGTTAGAAACTACGCTTAGAAGCTCTTCGGGATATTATAATTATTTGATGTGACCAGGCTAAAAAAATTAGAGTTATTTACATTTAATGAAATATAGAGTTATAGTTGCAAACTACAGCCAGGAGGTATTAAATTTTGAGGATACTAGAACCCATGCATATTACCTATAACAATATTCCCGATTCATTAAAACTATACGAACCCCATTTTCCATTTATCAAAGCACTTACTTTTTTAATACCGATCTTGGAAAGCACCCTATAAGCTATTTCATGTCCCGCATCAATTTCATTTGGTGCATGAGTATCAGCATTTACGGTTACAGGTATATCCCTCTCTTGAATCATTTTCAAAATAATCTCATTGGGATATAATTCTTCCATCTTTTTAGTATACAATCCCCTGGTATTTACTTCCACGATTGAATCACGCGTTTTAATTATCTCTAAACATTTTTCAACTTCTTCAAGATACCATGCTTCATTGGTATGATAATATTTATTACCGGGATTTTGGGTCTTGATTTTATCCAGGTGAGCAATAATGGTTGGATCTTCCTTTACAATCATTTCATTCATAAGCTCAAAATATCTTTTAACCACCTTTTTCATGTTGTTGTCAAATAGTTGGTTTACTCCTTCCAGGAAAAGCAAGTGTGACCCATCCACATTCCACGGATCACCATCTTCAAAATTATCAATGAAATGAATGGCACCGATGGTATAATCCAGGTTGAGGCTCTTGATAAAGTTACTACCTGGCCCTACCATACCAGGGATATAATCTACCTCCAAAGATTTATAAATCTCTATTTGCCCGCTGTATTTTTCCTTTAATTCATCAATAATATTTAAATATTCACCAACCCTGCTTTTTTTCATGGTCCATTTACATTCAAAAGGCACGGGCGCATGTGAAGAAAATCCATAAGCTAATAATCCTTTTTCAATAGCTTTCACTATATAATTTTCATGTTTTTCTTTCCCATCACAATAAGAGGTATGTGAATGATAATTGGTATACATAATTTTTCTTTATTTGGATAACCCGGGAATCATTAAAATGTTTAAGACCCGGGATTTCTTATTGCTTTAAATCTATTTGTAGATGCAGCTAACTTGCATCTATTAAATGATAACGATATTTTTGGTATAATTTCATCACCTTAGACTAAAAAACTCTTCCATTTGCCCCTCCTCTTCGTGGTTAATATAACCACCCAGCTTTATTTTCTAAAGATCCAAATCATTATTTTTTTTTATGGCCTCCGCCAGGAACTCTATTGTGATTTAAAATCTCAAAAAAAACCTGGCAGTTCTTAAAGATGCTGCCAGGATATTTTTGAGATAGCCTCGATTTATCCTAGTTTCGCCTTAATTGATTTTGTTTCTTCTTCAAAACCGGGCTTACCTAACAAGGCAAACATGTTTTTCTTATAAGCTTCTACGCCAGGCTGATCAAAAGGATTAACCCCAAGAATATATCCACTGATCCCGCATCCTATTTCAAAGAAATACATGATTTGCCCCAAGTAATATTCATTTAACTTGGGCAACTCGATCTTAATATTTGGCACCCCTCCTTCAACATGCGCAAGCATGGTTCCTAGCTCAGCCATTTTATTCACATAATCAACTCTTTTGCTTGAAATATAATTTAGTTTATCCAAGTTATTCGAGTCTGATGGAATGGTAACTTTAGAAGAAGGATTGGTAATGGAAATTACTGTTTCCATCAAATGGCGTTCACCTTCCTGTATATATTGACCCATTGAATGAAGGTCGGTAGTGAAATCAACGCTTGCAGGATAAATTCCTTTATTTTCTTTCCCTTCGCTCTCTCCATACAGTTGTTTCCACCATTCTGCCAAGTAATGCAATTTATCATTGTAATTAGCCAAAAGTTCTATTTTCTTTCCTTTTTTATACAAGGCGTTTCTTGCTGCAGCATAAATAGCCGCTGGATTTTCCTCGAAATTGACTTCCGAACCCGTATTTTTTTGCATATCTTTTGCTCCCTGTACCAGTTCACGTATATTAAAGCCTCCTATGGCAAGCGGAACCAACCCAACAGGTGTCAAAACTGAATACCTTCCTCCTACATCATCAGGGATCACGTAAGACTTGTAGCCTTCTTGATTTGCCAGTGTGCGAAGAGCCCCTTTATTTGCATCAGTAATGGCTATTATCCTGGAACTTGCTTCTTGTTTACCCACCTTTTTTTCCAAATGTTCTTTTAATATCCTGAATGCGATAGCAGTTTCTGTTGTTGTTCCGGATTTTGAAATACAAACTATACCATATTCTTTAGTTTCCAGAAGGTTAAGTAATTCAGACAGGTAATCTTCTCCAATATTATGACCGGCGAAAATAATATGTGGTCCATTTTCTTTTCCCTTGAAAGGGGCAAAAGTATCCTGGATGGCTGATTGAATAGCCTTCGCACCAAGATAAGAACCGCCAATACCTGCTACCACGATAATTTCAATTTTATTTTTTAATTCCGAAGCAACTTCTTCTATATCCGTTAACTGCTCTTCAGTAATTTCACCCGGGAGGTTCACCCAACCAACATAATCATTTCCTTTACCTGTTTTATTTTCTAAATCTTTTATATGTTTTTTAACTTCTTCCTGGTAAGAAAAAACATCCTCTTTTGAAACAAATTCAAAGATCCTTTCAATGTTTATTTTTAAATTTTCCATGTTTTACTTTTTTAATCTATAATATTCAATAAATTTTTCTTGGTTCTCTCGATGAAAAAAATTTAAACTAGATTTTCAACTAGCATTTTAATTTCCCTGGCCGGGTCGCTATTTTGATATAGCACTTTATAAACCATGTTGGTGATTGGCATATTGACCTTGTATTTTTCATTGATTTCCTTGATACAGGGAACAGCAAAATATCCTTCAGCAATCATACTCATCCCCAATTGAGCAGATTTAATAGAATATCCTTTACCGATCATTAAACCAAAAGTACGATTCCTGCTGAAGTTTGAATAGGCAGTTACCAATAGGTCTCCCAGGTAAGCAGAACTATGCACTTGTCGATTATCAAACGGATAGGTTTTTTCAAGAAATAATTGCATCTCCTTAAATGCGTTGGCCACCAATACTGATTGAAAATTATCACCATAACCCAGGCCATGGCAAATTCCTGAGGCAATAGCAAAAATATTTTTAAGTACTGACGCATATTCTACACCATATATATCATCCACCAATACGGTTTTTAAATAACGTGTTTCGAGTTTTTTCCCTATAGTTTGAGCATGCCCGGGATTTTTCGTGGCAATAGTCAAGTAAGACAATCGTTCCAAGGCTATTTCCTCGGAATGGCACGGACCTGTTAAAATTCCCATTTCTGAAAAAGGCACTTGGTAAAACTGGTTAAAAAATTCGGCAATGGTTAGATTGACCTTGGGTATAATTCCTTTGATGGCTGATATAATAAATTTATTCTCCAGGGACAACTTGTACCCCTCGAGAGTTTCTTTTAAAAATGCAGAGGGAATAGCAAAAATAATAATTGAACTATCTTTTATTGCTTGATCTATTTCATTAAAAAAGGTAATTTCCCCGGATCTAATTTCTATGGAAGAAAGATAATGAGGATTATGGTAGTTCTTCTTAATAAAATCTATATGTTCTTTATTTCGAAGATACCAATTAATTTTATCCTCGTTTTCCAATAAAAGCTTTACCAAGGCAGTGGCCCAACTAACCCCTCCTATTACAGTTACTCTAGAGTTCAAAATCATTTATAATTCAAGGAAATTAATATTTAAATAGTTCTATACGATCTTC
>CAZOSQ010000235.1:0-5861 GCA_964582245.1 uncultured Bacteroidales bacterium
CAACTCCAAACCCCCATTCCAACCAAAAACATAAAATCAAAAATTAAATATATCCTTAAGGAAGGGGAATTTAACCAGGCTGAAGAAGGAAAAGAAATCATTCAACGTAGTTTTAAAAACTGGAAAATACCTCTTAATGATAGTGTGATTGTTAAAATATTGAAACATTACAAGTATAAAAATGCACTTGGTTTTTATAATGATATAGCCCAGGAGAAGATCGACCTGCTGGAAGTAAAAGAATTTCTAACATCTGGAGATAAAAAGGAGGAGGTTAAAAATATTCCAAGACAAGATCCCGTGAAAAATAAAGATTGGGTATCTACCGGGGCTGAAGATTATTTAGTGATTGATGAGAATGTTGATAAAGTCAAAAACAAACTGGCTAAATGTTGCCACCCGGTGAACGGTGATGACATATTTGGTTTTGTCACCATCAGTGAAGGAATAAAAATTCATAGGACAGATTGTCCAAACGCATCACGATTAATATCAAAATATCCTTACAGGGTGGTTAAAACAACCTGGAAAAGCACGGATGAAAACACTGTTTATCAAACTGCTTTAAAGGTTATAGGGGCAGATGATTTTGATATGATTTCTAAAATAACTGATGTAATTTCGAAGGATTTGAAAGTTCAATTACGTGCTATTATGGCTGATAGCGATAGTGGTATTTTTGAAGCTATTATCAGGGTAAACGTGAGAAATCGCGAACATTTAACCGTTTTGATTCATAAATTACAAAAATTACAAGGTGTTTCACATGTTTCAAGATATGATTACAATGTAGATTAATTCAAACAATTTAATTGGTATCCTTTTTGAATTAGAAAATGAAATTTAAAAGATGAAAAATGAGTTTTATCCTTATAATTTTTTATTTTTATAAAAAAAAGATATAGGTATGAAGAATATATATATAGCCATAGTTTTTGTTTTGACATGTAATTGGGTTTATAGCCAGGAAGAAGAAAATATTTTCAAAGGGCAAAAATTATCGTTAGACACGGTTAATATAGATGAGAAAAAAGAACTACCGGCAAAACTTTCAACTTCATTTAACTCCGGTGTTTCTTTTATGTCTTTGGGTCAATATGGATCAGTTTTCTCTACCTTTGTAAATCCAAATTTAAATTACAGGGTATCCCCTAAGTTTTCTCTATCTACCGGTGTTTTTATCACGAACAATAACTTCAATTTAAAAGATGTTCCTGGAGGAGAAGATAATTTTGGAAATAATTCTATTTTTTCCAATTATGTTTATGCTCAAGGGACTTATAAGATTAATAATAATTTAACAGTTTCTGGTGCAGTTATAACGGAAGTTGGAAATCTTGATCAACAAAAATATGTAAATCCATCGCTCTCTAGTACTAATTTTAAAAGCACCATCATTGGTTTTAGCTATAAATTTTCCAATAATGCTCGAATAGACGCAGTTTTCAATTTCCAGGAAGGTCGAAATCCTTTTGGTTATGAAAATCGAATTTCGCCTTATAATTCTCATTATAGTCCTTATAATCCTTACCGGAATATATTTGGATGGTAATTTTCATACCATTTTTAAAGATTATTTTTTACTTGTTTCTTAGTAAACCTTTTATTTATTTTGTGCGATCAAAACGAAATCATTAATTTTTAAATTGTAAAATATGGGTAAAGGTGATAAAAAAACAAAAAAAGGAAAACTTTTTCAAGGTAGCTATGGAAAAACAAGACCCAGAAAAAAGGAAAATACGAATAGTAAAGTAGTAGCAACCAAGCCTGTGAAAGAAGCTGAAGCTCCCGCGGCTAAATCAAAAGAACCTGCTAAAAAAGAAAAGGATCAAAAGGAAAAAAAAGGTTCTAAAGAATAAAAAAGTTAAAAAATCCTACCGATTACGTGGTAGGATTTTTTGATTTATTTATAAAATAATTTTTAACTATTACCATTGCGGGTAGGAAGAAATACTCGAAAGGTTGTCCCTGATTCTTCGGTCGAATCCACTTTTATTGAACCCCCATGTGCCTTTATGATACCGTCAACGATAGCCAGTCCGAGACCAATTCCCCTTTGATCTTCTTCATTTTGAATAAAAGGTTTAAAAATATCTTTTATTTTATTTCCAGGAATAATTGGTCCATTATTGGAAACCTGGAAAAAAACAGAATTCTTCGTTTTCCCGGCTCCAATACAAATTTCTCCATTTCCGCGGGTAAATTTTACCGCATTTCCAATTAAATTTTCCAGCACTTGCTCAATTCTATCAGGATCGGCTTCTACGCTGAGAGGAAAAGCGGGATATTTAACATAAAGATTAACTTTTTCTTTGTCAATAATTGGTTTCATCAACTTTTCTGAAGATTTAATAATTTCTACCAGGTCCACCTTCTCCTTCTTTAAAGAAAAATATCCTGACTGAATCCTTGTCATGTCGGTTAAATCCTCCACCAATTTATTAGCTCTTTTTAAGGCTTGAATGACAATATTATTCATTTGATGAATATTAGAATTCGGTTGATAAGATTGGATTGACTTTATTTTTTTTGCAGCTAATAATGCTGCATTTACAGGATTTCTAATATCATGTGAGACCAAGTGAAGGATATCTTCTTTTTCTTTCACGGCTTTTTTTTCAGCAAGAAAAAGCTTGGTATTTTCAATGGAAAAGGCACATCGCTCTGCCAAGGTGTTAAGGGTATCTTTATCATTTTCCACGAATGTTCTAGCTGAATCATATGTCATTGCCGTAAATATTAACCCTGCTAATTCCCCCCGGTTATAAATGGGTACATACATGTATGATCTTATATTTAATTGCTTAAATATTTCATCTTTTTCTAAAAAATCTACTTGTTTTTCTAATTTCCCATGACTAAACCACTCCATTTTTCTTATATTATTTAGTTCTTGTCCTATTAACCGTTCCATGGATATATTTTTAATACAAGGAACTAAATGCTGTTTTTTATCTAAAATTTTAACAGCAATTCTTTGAAATTCACCTATTTCATTGGCAATATCAATAATAGTAAGATCAGAAAAACCAGGGATCATCAGGGAGGATACTTCCTTGAGTAAAGCTTCATAATTAACCCCTAACCTGGAAAAAATCTCGCCAGAATCAGAAATGAGTTTTTCACTTATTTCTTTTCTTTTTCTTTCTGTAATATCTTCTAAAAATCCTACTGTATATAAAATGTTATCATTTTCATTTTTAACGGATGACATGGTAAGACGCCCCCACATGATGGTTTGATCTTTTCTTATGTATCTTTTTTCTAGAGAAAAATTTGATGTCCCCTCGATATTTAATTGAAGGTTAAGATCAGAACCAAAACCAAGATCTTTTGGATGAGTTATTTCCTTTAAGAAACGATTTTCTAATTCCCAGGGTAAAAAACCCAGTAAGGAGGAAAATGAATGGTTGCATTGTATGATATTTCCATTATTATCAATCAAAACGATTCCCATCGTAATGGATTCAAATAATGTCTTAAATTTTATTTCGTCCGTATTAAATTTATTCTTAATGGATTCTGAGTTCTTTTGGTAGAAATCATGATGAAGCCGGAAGGGCTTAATGAATTCAATTTTGTCCACGCATTTTTGTGAATGCTGCATACTAAAATTCATGCTTTTTTCATCATTTTTTCTTTCTTTTTCTATCTTTTTTGGCACCGATATATCTTTGAAATAAATTTCCATACCATTATGATGGGGACAAGTTCGAATCCTAAACCAAGTATTTAACGGGAGGTAATACTCATCAAATTCAATTTTTTTTAAAGTATTTGCAGATTTATGAAAATTCTTATAAAATGAAGAACCAATAGCCTTAGGGAATCCATTCCAAATATTTTTACCTAGAATATCACTTCTATTTTTTTGGAGAATCCTTTCAGCTTTTTTGTTTATATAGGTAAAATTCCAATCGACATCCAACGAAAAAAAAGCTTCATCAATTTCTTCCAAGTGTTCGATGAAAGATGGTTTTGATAAATCTAATTTATCACCATTTACATGACATCTAGGAAACACATTTTCCTTATGGAGTTCTTTGAATATCATTCTTACAAGAGTTTATTTAAAAACAATCTAAATAACTAAATATTTCATGTAAATCAAAAAAAATGAAATTATTTTTCTTTTTTCAGTGAAAAATGATGTTTCTGAAAATAGGCTTAACAAACTCTTTAAAACTGGTTGATCATATATTTTATCAATGCTTTAACTGCCATATTGGCATCTTGTTTTACTTTTTTTTAGCTTTGGGTTAAGGTAAATTTTTAGCATGTTTTAGTTCTTTTCTTTCCCTTAAAATTAGTCGATGTGTAAGAAATAATTAAGGATTAGATAAAAACTTTTTCCCCCTTCGCGTTTTATTACTTATTAGAAAAAATGATTAAAATGAAAAAATATGGAAGCTTTAATAATTGTTGATATACAGAAAGATTTTTTACCAGGTGGGTCATTGGCTGTTCCTAGCGGTGATCAAGTAATTCCCGTTATAAATGAATTTCAAAAAGATTTTGATATGGTAATTGCAACACAAGATTGGCACCCGGCTGATCATGCTAGTTTTGCCGTTAATCATGAGGGTAAACAACCCGGAGATAAAATTAAATTAGATGGTTTGGACCAGGTTTTATGGCCTCCACATTGCATACAGGGAACCGAAGGTTCAGAATTAGCCAATGATTTGGAAAAAGATAAGATTCAAAAAATATTTAGAAAAGGCATTGATCCGAAAATTGACAGTTATAGTGCTTTTTTTGATAATGGACATAAGCGTTCAACAGGTTTGCATGAATATTTTCAAGAGAATGGGGTTGATACAGTATATATTGCTGGCTTGGCAGCGGATGTTTGTGTTCGCTTTTCAGCCAATGATGCCATTGATTTAGGATACCGGGTCTTTATTGTGAAAGATGCAACCAGGGTCATTGATAAGAAAGGAGGGGAGGAAGCTGAAAAACAACTTTCTGAAAAAGGAGTACAATATGTTGAATCAAAACAGATACTGGTAAAACTTAATAAGTAAGAAAAGATTTACATGTTTAGGATTGGTTCGTCTTTTCCCAAAGTTTTTCCTTCACTAATATCACCATAATTTGGGTTTAGTGGCCAGCAAGATATCCATTATGCAATCTGTCACAGGTTTATCTTGGGATAACAAGGTTTAAGTAATAACGATGCTAATTCACGTTAATTTGGTCAAGATGGAATTCCATTTGTTGCAAGTAAAAATTGTTTACTCCCATACTAAACGCGATTATTTCTTTTTTAATGCCAATACAAATTTCGCTTATTTTACCAGTCAAAATAATTTGGAACCCATCCTTGACCTTATAGGTGGTTTGATGTACCATGGCTATTCCAACTTGGCAATATGTAATGCGTTTGAATTATAATCCTGTTTTCTCAAATTAAATCCTGGGAACCTGCTGTTTTACCAGTACTAAATTCAATGGAGATAACCTGTTTTACTTCATTAAAAAACAGGGAAACATATCCAACAGCTATACCATCCAATATATTTCCCGGGATTAATCTTGCTTGCCGGATTGACTTTTTATTTACCCCCTCTTATTAAAACATTGGCATTGTTTTTGATTATAAAATAATTAAAGAGGTGATTAATTTCCAATATTATATTTAAAAAAACCAAAGGCTACGTTTATTAATATGATACCAAATAATAACATAATAACATAAACGTTAAAAATAGGGTCGGAAGAGATAAAGTGAAAATTAATTTTTCTTCTGCCTTGTACTTGTTAAGTCTTTATATGATTTTCGAGTTTATCAATCGATTTTGCTCAATTTTTAGGAGGTGATAATTCAAAATAAATTAGAAATAGAAATAAAACATTAA
>CAZOSQ010000236.1:0-5851 GCA_964582245.1 uncultured Bacteroidales bacterium
TCTTGTTTGACTGTTCACGAAACTGACGCCAAGAAATTAGCTTCAAGCTCCTTTATATATGATTGGGAATTTGGCTATGACAATTCGGCAAAAGGTTTGGAAGTAGATCATTTTTAGAAAGAAAGTGGTAATTACTTTGTTAAATTAAACAACATTCTTACTTTGACAGGTGATATATTATTCAATCAAGCATCCATTATGGTGAATGTTAAAAACAAGCCAAGTATGAATATATTTGGACCAGATACAGTAACCGTGAATCAGCTTGTTGAATTTTCAGGTGAATGTAATTCTGAAGATTTAAAACCCTTGGAATTCTATTGGCAATTTTTTGAAAACGACATTATCAGGGGCAAAAAAGTAAGTTATAGCTATCATTCCCCGGGAATTTACCCATTAAAATTATCGGTTCGCGGAACAGGGAAAGGGCATGAATCGAAAGATTATTGTGCGTATAAAAATATCTTGGTAATTGATAAAAAAGGTAAACGTTAAGACCCCAAAAATTTTAAATAAATTTATTGGTAAAATCCCATAAGACAATTCCTGCACAAACAGAAATATTTAGAGAATGTTTGGTTCCCCATTGGGGTATTTCAATGAAATTATCGCACAGATTTAAAACATCTTGATCAATACCTTTTACTTCATGTCCAAATACCAAGGCATAAAACTTACCCGGTTCCACTTTAAATTCTTGTAAAGGAATATTATTTTCCGTTTGTTCGATTGCTAAAATCTTGTAGTTTTTTTTCTTTAATTCCCTAATAATATCAGGAGTTTTTTCTATATACTCCCAGTCTACAGAATCTGTTGCACCTAATGCAGTTTTATGAATTTCCTTATTGGGAGGGATCGAGGTAATTCCACAGAGATATATTTTTTTCACCAGGAATGCATCTGCTGATCTGAAAACTGAGCCAATATTATTCTGGCTCCTGATATTATCAAGTATGATAACCAAGGGATTTTTCTTAGCTTGTTTAAATTCCTCTATTGATTTTCTTTTTAATTCTTCAACTTTAAGTTTTCGCATTTAAATAAGGTATCAATGAAGTTTTTTGAAAAAAAAGGAGATTATATGAACATATTATTAAACATAGTGTCAAATATGAAGCAAATTAATATTTTTGCTAATATGTAAAAAAAGCATAATTTTACCCGCGTAAAATAAGAATAATAAATTTAGAAAAACAAAAATTAAGACTAATGAATTTGCACGAGTACCAGGGAAAGGAAATTTTAAGGTCTTTTGGGGTGCCTACCCCGGGAGGAATAATGATTGATACAGCAGGGGATGCAGTTGATTCAGCTAGGAAAATCCAGGAAAAAACAGGTACCGATTCATGGGCTGTTAAGGCCCAAATACATGCAGGTGGACGTGGTAAAGGAGGTGGTGTGAAAATTGCCAAGAGCATCGAGGAAGTTAGAAAATATGCCAATGAGATCTTGGGAATGATATTGGTTACCCATCAAACTGGTCCAAGGGGAAAACAAGTTAATAAGGTTCTCGTCGAACAAGGGATTTATTACCCGGGGGAAAGCGATATTAAAGAATTTTACATGAGTGTTCTATTGAATAGGGATACTGGACATAACGTGATAGTGTATTCTCCCGAAGGCGGGATGGATATAGAAGCAGTGGCAGAAAAAACTCCTGGTAAAATTTTTAGGGAAGAAATTGACCCTTCAGTGGGTATCTTGCCTTTCCAGGCGCGGAGAATAGCTTATAACCTGCAACTTTCCGGCACTGCTTTTAAAGAGATGGTTAAATTTGTTCTAAAATTATATCCAGCATACGAGAAATCGGATGCATCATTGCTCGAAATTAACCCTGTTGTTAAAACATCTGATAATAAAATAATTGCTGCAGATGCAAAGGTAAAAATAGATGACAATGCCTTATACCGTCATGCTGATTATGAATCTTGGCAGGACATCACCGAAGAAGATCCAGCAGAAATTGAAGCAGGAAAGTTTAACCTGAATTTTATAAAATTAGATGGTAATGTAGGTTGTATGGTTAATGGTGCCGGGTTAGCCATGGCAACAATGGATGTGATAAAATTATCTGGGGGTGAACCAGCCAATTTTCTGGATGTAGGGGGGACTGCCAATGCAGAAACAGTGGAAGCTGGTTTCCGTATTATTTTAAAAGATCCAAACGTGAAGGCTATTCTCGTGAATATCTTTGGCGGGATCGTTCGTTGCGATCGAGTGGCCACTGGGGTGGTAGAAGCATGCAAAAAAATAGGAGAATTGAAAATACCTGTTATTGTTCGACTGCAAGGCACCAATGCCAATGAAGCTAAAAAGATCATTGATGATTCCGGCTTGAAAGTATTCTCTGCCATAACTTTACAAGAGGCAGCTGATAAAATAAAAGAATTGGTTGATTTCTAAAATTATAAATAAATGTATCGACCTGAGATTGTTTTACCGGTTTATTTATATGCCGGTAATTTTTTTTATCTCGTTTAGCTTATTAAGTGCTTCAATAGGTGTGAGATTATTTACATCCAAGTTCCTTATTTCGTCCCTAATTTGCTTTAATACAAGATCTTCTAGTTGAAAAATACTCATTTGGAAACCCTCTCTTTTTTCCAAGAGATCGTTCACGGGTCTTCCTAATTCTTGCTTCTCGTGTGATTTCTCCAGTTCCGCTAAGATTTCGTTGGATCGGTGAATAACACTTCTAGGCATACCTGCCATTCGTGCAACATGTATACCAAAGCTGTGTGCACTTCCACCTCTTTTTAATTTCCTCAAGAAAATAACTTTATCCTCGAGCTCTTTTACAGAGACATTATAGTTTTTAATTCGGGGAAAGGCAGATTCCATCTCGTTTAATTCATGGTAGTGAGTAGCAAATAATGTTTTTGCAGGATATGAGGGATGTTCATGAATATATTCTACCATTGCCCAAGCAATAGAAATACCATCATAGGTGCTAGTTCCCCTTCCTATTTCATCTAGGAGTATTAAGCTTCTGCGTGATAGGTTGTTCAAAATACTTGATGCCTCATTCATCTCTACCATAAAAGTAGACTCACCAAGTGAAATATTATCAGAAGCACCCACCCTGGTGAATATTTTATCAACATATCCCAAGGATGCACTTTTAGCAGGCACAAAACTACCCATTTGAGCAAGCAATACAATTAAAGCTGTCTGACGCAATAGCGCAGACTTTCCTGACATATTTGGCCCCGTTATTATAATTACTTGTTGTGATTCAGAATCCAGGAAAACATCATTGGAAACGTATTCTTGGTCTAAGGGCAGTTGGGTTTCAATTACTGGATGACGTCCAGCTTTTATATCAATAATTTCGCTATCATTAACTGTGGGTTTGCAATATTTGTTTTCCTTGGCAACCTTGGACAAGGACCATAAACAATCAAGCAAGGCAATTAAAGAAGAATTTAATTGAATGATGGGTATATAATCAAAAATACTGTTTACCAAATCATTGAAAAGCTGATTTTCCAAGGCAAGCACTTTTTCTTCCGCTCCAAGTATTTTTTCCTCGTAATTTTTTAATTCCTCGGTGATATATCTTTCAGCATTT
The DNA here is from genome assembly GCA_964582245.1 of uncultured Bacteroidales bacterium. Taxonomy (GTDB): domain Bacteria; phylum Bacteroidota; class Bacteroidia; order Bacteroidales; family CAZOSQ01; genus CAZOSQ01. The sequence goes on from CAZOSQ010000236.1 coordinate 3,572, forward strand.
ACAAGCGTTTGTTTTCTTATCCATCCGGGGGGCACTTTATCCTTGTGGGTATTCCTGACTTCTATATAATATCCAAATACATTGTTAAAACTAATCTTCAAACTAGAAATACCAGTTTGCTCCATCTCTCTCTGTTGTAATTCGATGAGGTAATCCTTTCCCTTATACATGATATGCCTGTACTCATCGAGTTCCTTGGAAACTCCGTCCGCAATTACATTCCCCTTATTTAATTGAACGGGTGGGTCAGGCTGGATTTCTTTTTCTACACGTTCTTTTAATTTCGTGCACGTATCTAATTTTTCAGCGATTTTCAAAAGCGATTTTTCACCCGTTTCAAAACATAATTTCTTTAAAGGTTCAATGGCTGATAATGCGATCTTTAGCTGGTTAATTTCCCTGGGATTGACTTTTCCTGCAGCAACGCGAGATATAATTCTCTCTAAATCACCTATTTGTTTTATTAATTCTGCCACTTCCTCGTGAAATGAAGGATTTTTTACCAGGTAATCAACAGACTCCAACCTCTCAGCTATTTTGTCTTTATCTTTCAAAGGCATTGCGAGCCATCGTTTCAACATTCTTCCTCCCATGGGGGAATTGGTTCGGTCAATGATGTTGATTAAAGCTTTTCCTCCTTCATGAAGAGGATAGAATAATTCCAGGTTGCGAATGGTGAATTTATCTAGCCAGACATAATTATCTTCTTCAACACGAGCAATTTTAGTAATGTGTCTTATTTTATTATGGCTGGTTATATCCAAATACTGTAGAATGGCACCGGCAGCAATGATGCCATATTTAAGATTATGAATGCCAAATCCCTTCAGGGAATTAGTTTGAAATTGTTTTAGCAGCTTTTCATTCGCACTGTCTTCAGTAAAGATCCAGTCATCTAGTTTATAGGTATAAAATTTTGATCCATAAAATTTATTGAAATCATCTTGTTTACCTCTTTCGAAAAGAACCTCCTTGGGTTGGAAATTATTTAGCAATTTATCTATATATTCATGGTTTCCCTCGGCAGTGAGAAATTCACCTGTAGAAATATCCAGGAAAGCTACACCGGAAATGTTTTTAGTCATGTGGATACAGGCAAGGAAATTGTTTTCCTTATGTTCTAGTACATTGTCATTGAATGAAATACCCGGGGTAACCATTTCCGTTATTCCCCGTTTCACGATTTTTTTCGTGGTTTTAGGATCTTCCAACTGCTCACAAATGGCAACTCTTTGCCCGGCTCTTACGAGCTTTGGAAGGTAATTGTCAAGCGCATGATATGGAAATCCTGCCAGTTCCACGAAAGAAGCGGAGCCGTTTGCCCGTTTTGTGAGGGTAATTCCTAGAATTTCAGATGCCTTGATAGCATCTTGTCCAAATGTTTCATAGAAATCACCAACCCTGAAAAGCAATATAGCATCAGGATGTTTTTCCTTGATATTACAATATTGTTTCATCAGTGGTGTTTCAACCTTGGATGCACTTCCTGCCAAATTGCCTCCCTTGTTTTTTAAATTTTTAATGGTTCGGGTGAAAAGAAAATAATAACCCAGTTTATAAAAAATCGTATACTTAACATTCTTACAAATGTATAAGTTTCACTCGATTTTATCGAAAAATTGAGAACTTATTTATAACAACTTTTTAACACGGGATAGTAACCCAACGAAAAATATTTATATTTGTTCATGGAAGAATTAACTTCATATAATTATGTATAAATCTGCTCTTTTCTCTATATTCAAAGCCAAGGCTGGAAAAATGTTATTAGTAGCTTTGGCGTGTTTTCTTAGTATTCATCTGTATGCCCAGGAAAGGACAATTACGGGTCAAGTAACTTCATCCGAGGATGGATTGGGAATAATAGGCGCAACAGTTATGATACCTGGCACTTCCACGGGAACTATTACAGATTTTGATGGAAATTACTCGATTAAAGTTCCAGCCGGCTCATCAGAATTGGAATTTAGTTTTGTGGGTATGATAACAAGGAAAGTTTCCATTGGTTCTTCTGATGTAATTGATGTTGTTTTAGAGCCCGATGTAGAAGAATTAAGCGAGGTGGTTGTAACCGCGTTGGCTATCGAAAGAGAGAAAAAAGAACTGGGATATTCTGTCACCACGGTAAGTAACGAAGATTTAACAAAAGCAAAAGAAACCAATTTGATTAATTCTTTATCTGGAAAAGTAGCGGGGGTGACAGTTCTAAATTCCTCCGGGACAGTAGGAGGTTCTTCAAAAATTGTAATCAGGGGTGCCGGATCCCTTTCCGGTGATAAC
>CAZOSQ010000237.1:0-5816 GCA_964582245.1 uncultured Bacteroidales bacterium
AAAAATAATACCGATCACCATGCCTGCCAAAAGAACACCAAAAGCCTTGGATAAAGCCATGCCTTCAATTTTATTGCTTGCAAAAGCCCCTAAAAAAAGTAGCATGACAGGCGTATTCAGCGTTAATAAAACTGATAAATACAAGATTTGAATATAGCTACGAATGTTTAATAATCCTGTTGTAAAGGAAAAAATAATAATCACGATAAAGCTAAAAAATATGGGCAATCCCAATCTTAAAAACAGGTACCCTTTTTTCCCCAATGGAGTTACAGAAATGGATTCAATAATGCCACTATCTCTCTCGTCGAGAAATATAAACCCGTATACCATCCCGAACATCATGGGAATGATAGGCAGCAGTAAAATCACTACCGGGTAATAATATTCCCGGATGTCATAATTCCATTGAAGCAAAAAATCTTGGACTGGCGGGAATATAAATTTCACCAACAACCATAAAAGAATAGGAGTGGCCATGCTCAGGGCCAGCATGGGATCTGATTTCACTAGGAGGAGATCATATTTAATTGTTTTTGCTCTCATTTTACCAAGTGTTTCGTGAATTGATTTTTAGCAAAAACTAAGGCAATAACACACCATAAGATCAATATAATTCCATCTAAAAGGTAATTTTCCAAACTTCCTTTGGTTACCGGGTTGAGCATTAAATCAATCGCTGCATTCATAGGGAAAATGATAAGCCATTTCATGTTATCATAAACCAGGTACGGTATTACCGGTATCACGATCCAGGATGTTCCTACCATAATGCTGGCAATGTATTGGTTTATACTTTTTACCTTGGCACTGAATCCAATGCCAAATAAGGTGTACATGATGGATGAAAAAATGATCGTGAAAATCACCGGGAAAATGTTTTTGATGAAACCGTTGGGTACTAAGATAATCACCAGGCTCGCCGCTAATGATATAGATCCCAATGATACGGCTTTTGATAAAAAATACCGGGTTAAAGATAAAGGTGTGACTAATAAACCTTCCAGTATATTTTGTTGCTTCTCAAGTAAAATAATGGCCCCGATAAACATGATACCCAGCACGGAAGTGTCTGATAACACCAGGATCACAGTTACCAAGTACCTGCTACTAAAATCAATATTTAACAAGATAATCGTGTAAAGAAGGGCAATGATCCCGTAGACCAACCAAAATTTTTGCCGCCATTGCAACAGGATATCATATTTAATCAATTGTATCATTTTTCGGTGAGTTTTTTGCCAGTTACCCGGATAAAAATATCTTCCAAGGAGGCTTCCTGGGTATGTATGGTAGCAATTTCCTTTTTATTTAAAATTTCCAGGAAATCCTTGTTCTTTCCAACATCCTTTAATGGGAATTCATAATATTCAGGTTTATCTTTTTCCCTGGTTTCGACCATGATAGTTTTTTTGCCATACATTAATTTGAGTGTTTGCGGATTATTTATCACCGGGATTTTTCCTTCCACCATAAATGCGAGTTGATCGCATAGTTCATCGGCATCGGACATGTTATGGGTAGTGAGAAATATGGTGGTTCCTTGATTTTTCAATTCCCAAATGATATCCTTCACTTTACGTCCATTCATTGGATCTAGCCCAGAAGTAGGTTCGTCAAGAAATAAGATCTTAGGTTGGTTGAGTATTGACTTAACAAAATTAAGCCTCATTTTCATACCTTTTGAAAAAGCGGAAACCTTGGTGTCTTTATCACCCAGCAGGTTGACACTTTCGAGCAATTTTACCGGGTTGACAGTTTTTTTCATGTAAAGGGAAGCGAAAAAATTGAGATTTTCCAATGCCGTAAGCTGCAGGTAGAGGTTTGGGAATTCAAAGGCTACACCGATTTCCTCGTAAAAATTATTTTTAATGCGGGAGACATCTTGTCCATTGACCATTACTTTTCCCATGTAATTCTTCAGCAGTCCATTTAAAATTTTTTGCGTGGTACTTTTACCGGCTCCCGAGGGACCTAAAAAACCAAATATCTCACCCTTTCCTGCTCGGAAACTTATATCCCGGATCGTGGCATCTGCTTTTTTAGGGTAAGAGTATGTTAAATTTTCAACTTCAATCATGTATTTGATTTGTAATCCCGTTTTTAATTAATTGTACGAATGATCTTACATCTTCCAATATTTTTTCCCGTTGGATGGACATTACAGGTTTATTTTTTTTCACGTTTTCGCGGTAATTCACCTTGTATTTTAATTCCAGGTATTCGTACATGCCCCATTGAACCTGCACGATCAAGTAGGACAGGTCAAAAATAGGAATATCTTGTCTTAAATTGTTAACAGTTTGATATTTAGTAAGTATATCTATGACCATTAACGTGATTTTTCTTTTAGTTTCGAGCTGGATATTACCAATTTCCTCGTTGTTTTTTTCTTGCATCACGTTGTACAGGAAACCGCTGTAAAGCGGATATTCCAGGTCAAATTGAATTTTCATGGAAAAGTTCTCTATAATGGCTTCAAATAAGTCTTTACCGGGGCCGGGAAAAATTTTATCCACGTGTTTAAGCCTCATTTGGCTAGCATATTCAATTAAAAAGAAGTATAAATCTTTCTTGTCTTTAAAATACCGGTAAAAAGATCCCTTCGCAATATTCAATTCCTTGATAATATTTCCTATGGAAGCAATTTTATACTCATGCAAGGCAAACTCCTTGAAACAAGCATCAAGAATTTCCTTTTGTCTCTTCCTTTCAAGGTTATAAAATGTTTTTAATGGCATATAATTTTTTAGGCGACTATGTAGTCGCTAATATACGAAAAAAATGTAACTATTCACTTGTTTAGCAAAACTCGATACATAATTTAATATTACTACTGGTTTGGTTAGTTTTCAATAAAACTATAGATGCGTATTGGTATAGAATGATGAATCCCGTTCCGCCGTTGGCTGTAGCTTTTGGCGGAGGCCGAAAAAAAACATAGGACCGTATTCTCAAAGTAACTTTATATAATGGTGTTCATGAACTCCCTTCTTAGATTGCCATCCGTGAGCATCTTAGCTACCATGCGAAGCCATTAGGCATGCCGGGGACAATTCGGTCGGGTCGCCGAACATCTTTAAAATGTCATTTTTTTGTAAGGCAACAACTAAGCGAATCCCGAAGGGATCACCGAAGACAACCATTTTTATGAACACATATGATAATAAAAATGGACGTGAACAAATACCACGCATTTTAATAAGAGTTTTAAATCAATCTAGGCCCGTTTTGCTGTGGTAGTCATTGCAATACCAGCGATTAATATGATTGCACTTACTATTACCGGTGCCCAGTTGGCTGAACTTACGGCTATATCAATACCGAGGAAATTAAAACTTTCAGATTGGTTCATGGCTTGGATCCCGAAAATTATGGTACCAATAATACCGATCACTAATAAAATAATTCCTGCAATTCTCATAGGACAAAAAATTTTTATAAAATAATTTATTGTGATTTGTTAATCAAAACTGGTTCCAAGTACAATATTGGTTAATTTCCAACCAGATAACATTTCAAACGATGAACCATAAACCTTAAATTATAAATAGCTTACGATGGAATGCCGGTCCTGTTTTTAGGTGCTTTTCTAAAATTAATTACACGAGAAACTAATTACCCACTTTGTTGATGAAGATGTGTAGAATTTCCCACTCTTTGTAGTGGGTTTTATTAGGATTGATTTTATATAACCTCAAACATTTTAATATATGGGGGTTAAATAGGAATTATTTTCAATAGATAAGTGGAATGCAAATTGAATACTTGATCATTTAGGGGTCTAATGATTAACACGCACGATAGGTTTTAATCATTAATGACGAGAACAGTAAGCATTCAGTTTAACCTAAAATCCATCTTGGAAAGGTTTCTCTATTTAAACAGGTTTGTTCATTTCCCGGGTTTTTTTAACAAATCAATAAAAAAAATGCTGGAACCAGGTAAAATCTTGTTTTATTAAATAATAATTAACCATTTCGATATCATTTTACTCATTTTTTAAAAAATATGGTGAACAAAGAATGTAAAATGATGTTAAATAAAATAATCTTAGCAAATATTGAATTATGAAGAAGAGAAAAAAACTAATCGGGATTGTATTCATCACGTTTTTATCAAGTATAGTAGGATTTTCCCAAGAGATTTATAAAAATATCTCTGATTACAAAGTTACCATAGAAGGAACTTCTACTATACATGACTGGGAAGTAGTGGCAGAAAAAGTGAATGCTACAGGAGAAGTAGTGATAAGTAACAATAAAGTTCAGGATGTTAAATCATTCCAGGTAATTATACCGGTTGAATCCTTGGAAAGCGGGAAAAGTTCCATGAATGAAAAAATTTTTGAGGCATTAAAAAGAGAAAAGCATCCTAATATCATTTATAATTTAAAAGAGGTAAAATCCATAACAAGTAGTACGATCACTGCAGTGGGTAATTTAAGCATTTCCGGCACGACTAGGGAAGTGGAATTAACAGTAAATTATAAGTTGGTTAACAATACCCTCCAGTTGAGTGGTCAATATGTTACAAAGATGACAACATTCAATGTTGAACCCCCTACCGCTGTTTTTGGCACGATTAAATCAGGGGACTTAATCAACATCAAATATTCTATAAACTTAAAAAAGTAATCACTAATTAAAATTTTTTATTATGAAAAGAATTTCTCTTTATTTATTTACCGCGACTCTTTGTATCCCATTATTTTTAAGTGCCCAAGAAAAAGACATTCAGTTTTTTCGTCCACCTAACGCACAGGGTGCAAATATTTTCGAGGCTCCTAAAGTTGATACTGTCGAATTTGATGGTGTTTCTGTCCGGGTGGGTGGTGATTTTGCTCTTCAATTCCAAGCTATATCCCAGTCAAATGATTTGGTAGGTGACACCCTGGTTGAATTGGGTAATAATTTCAACCTTCCAACAGCAAACCTGGATCTAGACGTGCAATTGTATGATGGTTTGCGGGCTCATCTGGCTACATATCTCTCATCTAGGCATCATCCTGAAGCATGGGTTAAAGGTGGATACCTGAGGGTGGATAAACTCGATTTTATTTGGGAAGGCTTCCTGGAGAGTATTATGGATATCACATTCATAAAAGTGGGGCTTGGAGAAATCAACTATGGCGATGCTCATTTTCGCAGGTCCGATAATGCCAGGGTAATTTATAATCCATTCGTGGGTAATTACATCATGGATGCTTTTGCCGTTCAGGCATTCGGTGAAGTTACCGTTTTAACCCCCGCGGGAATCTTGGGGTTAGTAGGGATTTCTAACGGGAGGCTCAATCAAAGTGTGACCTCGAATGATGATGGGGTTGCCCTTTATGGAAAAGTAGGATATGACAATGCTTTTTCAGAAGATATTCGTTTTAGGATTACTGCCTCCGGGTATTATAGTACCGAGAAGAGTACACGTGAATATTTGTATGGTGGAGACCGTGCCGGTGGAAGATATTATAACGTATTGGAAGGCATAAACGACCCAAGAGTAAATGATTTTAACCCGCGTTTTAACCCGAGATTTTCTTCAATTACTGCTGTTCAGGTAAATCCGTTCGTATCTTTCATGGGTTTGGAGTTTTTTGGTGTATTTGAAACCGCTATAAATAATGATACAACTGGCGGACAGTTTACACAAATTGCAGGAGATTTACTCTACCGTTTCGGCAACCAAAACCAATTTTACGGGGGTGGTAGGTTTAATACTGTTTTTGGCAAAAGTTCTGACAATGCTACCGAAACACAAACTATTAACAGGCTTAACATAGGTGGTGGCTGGTTCTTAACCCCAAATGTTCTTGCAAAAAT
>CAZOSQ010000238.1:0-5791 GCA_964582245.1 uncultured Bacteroidales bacterium
TTTGCACCAAAAAGAAGATGAACAACAAGTAAACAATTTGGTTGAAGCCATAAAAGAATTGAATAAAGAGCAAAAAACTTGCATAGAATTATTTTATTTAGAAGAAAAATCCTACAAAGAAGTGTCGGAAATAACCGGGTACGAAATAAAAAAAGTAAAGAGTTTCATTCAGAATGGGAAACGAAACCTTAAAAACTTTAGGTTGAAAGATGGCCATAAATAAAAATAAAAATAAATTGTTTGATGATACCGGTTGCTTGGGAATCAATGGGCTTACCAGAATTTCCGAGGGTAAATTATCTCCCAAAGAAGAGCAAAAAATCCAGGAGCATGTCCAAGAATGAGACTTATGCAAAGATGCCCTGGAAGGAACTTCCCTCCTGGAAAATGCCGGAGAATTAAAAAGCCGGGTTAAACATTTGAATTTATCTATTGATTTAAAAACTGATCCCAAAAAGATTATCAGGAAATTACATCGAAAATCAATTATAACTTATTTATCTATTGCAGCTTCTCTGGTAATTTTTATAACATCTATAATATACATTCAAGACTATGAAAAAAAACTGGATCTTGTGGAGAATATTTTGAAAAGAAATGAATCATTATACTTGGAAGAAAATAATAATTTATCCGGGTTACTGGAAAAAGAGAAGCAGAAGAATAGGCAGGAAAAGATTATGGAAAAACCTTCGAAAAATAAAATAAATACAAACATTCCTGCTGATCCCTCCAAAAAGTTGATAATTATTGATCATGAAGGTGACAATGAAAGGGAAAAGCAAGGAGATTCAATTTTTCAAGATGAAGAAAAATCATCTTATAGCAACGAGGTTGAGACTTTATGGTTCGAAGAATATGAAAAAAATGAGGATCTTATCAATGAAAGCACTGCCATGCAAAATCAAGAAACCATGAATCAAGAAAAGTCAAAGACTTATATTACATGGCAAGAAGAATTAGAAGAAGAAGATATTTTTGTTTCAGTGCAGGAAATGCCTGGATTTAAGGGGGGAGATGTGAATAACTTTAGCAAATATATCGAAAAAGAATTACGGGCAAAATTGAAAGAGGATAATGATTTAGAAAATGTTTTTTCCGGGAGAATGTGGGTGTATTTTGTGGTAAACGTGTATGGTATTACTGAAAATATCACGATTGAAAAATCAATTGATAGCAGGATAGATAAATTGGTTAAGGATATTGTTGAGAATTCCCCCAGGTGGAAGCCGGGAAAACAAAATGGAAAACCCGTGAATGTGAGTTTTGTGGTACCCGTAACCATTCATTTTAGATAATACAAGTTAAAGGCTACTTCATTTTTTTATCCTTTTTTATTTGATTTTGAAGCTTTCTATAATCATCTCTCATTATAGAGATAATTAGTCCAATTTCAACCTTTTTTTCTTATTAACTGTAGTATATTTGTGATTCAAACAAAGAAATTATGTCAACTTTAATTGAAATAGAAAATGTATACAAATCATTTAAAGATATTCATGCTTTAAGGGGGGTGAATTTATCAGTTGGAAAGGGACAATTTATTGCTCTACTTGGTCCTAATGGCGCAGGAAAAACAACCTTAGTAGAGATAATTGAGGGGATACAGCATCCTGATAAAGGAAAAGTATTATTAAAAGGGAAAAATTGGCATGGAAAAGAAAGTAAATTATACAACATACTGGGAATTTCTCTACAAGAGACACGTTATCTTGAAAAAATAAGAGTTTGGGAAATGATTCGATTGTTCTCGAGTTTTTATAACATACCTGTTAAAAATTCCAGTAAAATATTAAAATTGGTAGGATTAAATGAAAAAAGCAAGGCCTATGTAAAAACCTTGTCTGGTGGACAAAAACAGCGATTGGCCCTAGGTTTGGCCTTGTTAAATGATCCTGAAATATTATTGCTTGATGAACCCACTACAGGATTGGATCCGACAGCTAGGAGGGAAGTATGGGATATTCTCATGAAATTGAGAAAAGATAAAGAGACATCAATGATCCTCACAACACATTACATGGAGGAGGCTGCTTATCTTTGTGAAGAAATCATCATTATGGACAAGGGAACTTTTTTAGCTCAAGGCACTGTAAATTCTTTGCTCGGCCAGTATAACTTAAAGAAACAAGCATATTTTTCCGTGAAAGAAGAAATTCCCAGGTATTTGGTTGATGATAAAAATGAATTTCCAGTTTTTTGGGATCAAGCAGGCAGGAGTGGGAAACTTTTTATTGAGGATGCTGGAAAAGATATTCCAGGGTTATTCAGATATCTTGCTAAACATGGTTTTACATTGAAGGATATTGAGGTTAAAAGCCCCACCTTGGATGATTTGTTTTTATTCATGACAGGAAGGAGCCTGGAAGGATGATTATTAAAAAAATTACCGTGAGTGAACCAAATTTTTTCAACTAAATATGATAAAAGTTTCTAAGACCTAAGAAAATTTTACCCATGATCAATAGACAGCTATACCAGTTAATCATCGTTCATTTTAAAGAAATAATTAGAGAACCAGGCGTATTGTTCTGGGGAATTGGCTTTCCCATTTTACTTGCATGGGGATTAGGATTGGCCTTCACCCAGAAGCATGAAATCAATCATAATATAGCTATTGTTCAAGATGGTATAAATAATGCTTTACCAGGGTTTATAAGTCAAGGTAGTGAAATAACTTATGATAAGAACATGGATATTGATAAATACACTCTTACTTATAAGGATTCGGTACTAGGAAAAACCTATTTTCATTTTTACACTACGAATTGGGATGAAGCTATAAAAATGATTAAAAGGGGGAAAGTAAATTTGATTATTGAAACAAATAAAGAGGGAATAAAATATCATTTTGACCCTATGAACCCGGAAGCGCAAGGGATATTTTTTCAACTTGAAAATCTTCAGAAAGAGGGTGATATGTCTATTGTTTCGAAAGCATCCATTGATGTTTTAGACCTCCAGGGAACCCGTTATATTGATTTTTTAATACCCGGATTAATTGCCATGGGAATAATGTCATCGATTTTTTGGGGGATGGGATACACGATTATTGAAAGGCGAAAAGGGAATATGTTACGAAGAATGATCGTGACCCCTATGAAAAAATCAAATCTATTGGTGGCATTGATGACAGCCCGAATTTCCATGAATATCGTTGAGGCCGGTTTATTAGTGATTTTTGCATTATTGTATTTTGGTACAGTTCTTCAAGGGAGCATACCCGGTTTTATCTTGGTTTTTTTGGCTGGAAATATAGCTTTCGCGGGAATAGCTATATTAATTTCTTCTCGTACTTCGAAAACGGAAATAGGAAATGGGATCATTAATGTAGTGACTATACCAATGATGATACTTTCAGGTATATTTTTCAGTTATCAAAATTTTCCCGACTGGGCCATTCCATTTATAAAAGTTTTGCCTTTGACAATGTTGACAGACAGTATAAGAAGCCTATTTAATGAAGGTGCAGGATTGGCGGATGTATTAATTCCAACCCTTGTTTTATCTTCGATTGGAATTGTATCATTTATTGCGGGGATAAAAATCTTCAAGTGGTATTAAGTTTATTGGGAAATTATTACTTCGAAAATACCTTTTCCCGGGAATTGGATAAAAGATAAATCTTTTATTTTTTCAATACTAAAATCTATAACCTGGTCTGCAGGATTTTTTAACACTACATTTCTGGAGTCTAACCGACTAAATACCAATGTATTTTTTCCGAAAGCCTGTATCTCGAAGTTTAAGTGCTTATTCCCGGTTTTTATATTTAACAGCTTAACCGTTGATGATATAAGTAAAGGATTGTCTTGTTTCTGTTCATTTCCCATTTTAATAAAGATCAAATTTTTCCCGGGAATTAACTTTTTTTCAGGAATTTGATAGCTTGAAGAAAGTTTTTCTCCATTGATAAGTATTTCAAAGATATTCCCGGTACCGTTAAATATAAAATCAATATAACTTTTTTGATATTGATAATTATTCAACCGTGATAGGTATTTGGTATTTTTTACGGCTATTCCATAAGGAAGCCTTTTTAAACCTAGTCCGGTAGCCGTGGCCATAAAAGAACCAATTGACATGCTATGTGCACGTGTGTTTTGATAGGAGACACTATCGGGGTTATTATATTTTTTCATGATTGCGTAAGGCATATTAAGATTAGCCCCGGGTTGAATAATTTCAGTTATAATCGTATCAATATTTTGCATAATTTCATCTTCATGTATTACACCATCAATTGATTGAAGCAATAATAAGTGATTGGATAAATCAAGGGATTGATGGTTGATGTGCTTAATAAATTTATTTTTAGTTTCGATTAACTGGTTTATTTCAATGGGAAGAAAATGGGGGAGGGTAAAAGCATTTACATATAAAGCAGAATCTAAGCCATATGCTCCTAACTTTATTTTTTTCCCCGAGGTTGACTCACATATACCATAAGGAATGGGAGTTTCTTTTGCAAAATCATGCAGGTTTTTTTCCAATTCCAAGGCTTTTTTTAAATAGACTTCGGATTCAAGACCATCTGTCATGGCAGATAACATCATGTAGGATGAATAATATAAAAAGTTTATATAAATATCATAAGACCTACTAATCGTGTCGTTTTTATACGTGATTAATTTTTCTTGGAAAATTGGTTTTCCATTGGAAAAATTCCATCCGTGAGCTGGGTTATCAGCAGGAAAATCCCTGTAATAATATCGACCGAATAGTCCTGTTGTTTCATTAAAGCAGTATCTTTCAAGCCAGTTTAAAGCTTCAGTCATTACTCCTAAATAGTAACCCGATATAAAAGTTCTGTTCCCAGTTTGAGTCCAATGCGTAAACGCAGCCCAAATAACGTAGTGAAGAACATCTTCTTGCCAATTGGTTAAGGAGCCACCGGTTAGTTCACCGAAAAAATTCCCTTGAAATTTTTTATTACTTGTCGTGTTAGGATTGTTTAGAATAAATTTTAATGAAGCTTCCAGTGGTTCAATCCATCCCGTGTAAGCCAAACATGTTGAAGTTATGCACTGGTCTTGGTTGTTTAACAAGTAGTACCTGTCTTCGGGAGAAACATGCAGGGCTCCGGACATATCTTGCATTGAAAGGATAATTTTTTTATTCAGGTCATAAACCTTTTGAAGCTTAGGATTATCTTTAAAAATAATCGAACCTAACTGTAATTTTTTGTTGATCAATTCTTCATTTCGGGCGGACATAAGTTCGACACTTCTTTCAGAAATGGCTCTTGTATTCATGATGACATTTTCCTGGGTCAACTCGCCCGATATAAAAACGGGTTGGTTTCCTGAAATTCTAACACGGGCATAATAAGAACGCCCCGCTTCAGTTTCCAAGGGATAGAAAAATTTTCCATTACCATTCCCAATGGCTGCTACGAAATGAAAATACTTTCCCCTTTCTGAATGGAGACATGCGAATAAATTAATTCCCTTTTCGACCAAGTAGTCACTTTTGTTTGTCTTAAAAAAAACTTCACCCGGTTTCTCGAACCAAATCATGACAGAGGGCTTGTCATATAAAGAAAGAATATGAAGTTTTTGTTTCTCAAACTCTAAAATAGTGTGAAAGGGATCATATCGGACTTGTATAAAATTTTCGCTTTTCAACCCGGGAAAATGAATTTCTTCAAAAATCGTGGTGAAATCTTCCTTGTTCGAAAAATTCCGCATCTTGTAATGAAGAGATTTACCCGCTTGAGGAGAAATCCAACAGGTCAAATTTTGTGTGTTAATATTATATTCAATGCGTATTCCCATTGGGTTATGCATTA
>CAZOSQ010000239.1:0-3936 GCA_964582245.1 uncultured Bacteroidales bacterium
ACTCCGCGTAACTCTGCGAAAAACTATACTCCGCGTAACTCCGCGAGAAAAAAAAACTCCGCGGAACTCCGCGAGAGAAATACGTAACTCCGCGAGAAACTACACACCGCAAAGTAGTGCAGAAAATAAATTAAAAATAAAAATCATGAAAATCAGTTTAATCTGTGTGCCATTTTTGCGCATTATTGAGTTTTAATTTGTAACATTAATCAAATCAACAAGTATATATTTATTTTAAACTATTTGCCCAATGGAGAAAATTTTAATTACCGGAGGCGCAGGCTACAAGGGGATTGTGCTTACGAATAAACTTTTAGAACAAGGGTATAAGATAACTGTTCTGGATAATTTTATGTATGGTTATGAACCCATCATGCATTTGGCAACACATCCAAATATTTCAATTATTAAAGCAGACTTAAGAAATAAAATTGAAAATATCAGGCAATATGATGTTATTTTTCATTTGGCTGGCATTAGCGGTTTCCCTGCCTGCGCTTCAAACCCGCATTCTGCTCACTTAATAAATGTTGAGGCTACCCGAACACTTGCAAAAGCATTATCCCGGGATCAATTATTGATAAATGCATCTACGACCTCTATGTATGGAAAATCCGGAGAGCCTTGTAATGAATCAACGCTAGTTGACCCCGTAAGCACATATGCCATGACAAAACTGGCTGCTGAAAAAATAATTATGGAGCTTGAAAATGTAATCAGTTTAAGATTAGCTACCATATTTGGTTTTAGTCCCAAAATGAGAATGGACCTGATGGTTAATGATTTCACCTATAAAGCTGTAAAGGAAGGCGTGCTTGTTTTGTTCGATAGTTTTGCCAAACGTACATTTATGCATGTAGCGGACGCAGCAGACTGCTATATTTTTTCCATGAAAAATGCAGACAAAATGAGAGGAGGTATCTTTAATGCAGGAGGTAATCACCTCAATTTCTCCAAGCTGGACCTGGCTAAAATTATAAAACAAAAGTATGATTTTAATATTATCGACTCGGAAATGAAAGACAAAGACTTACGCCACTTCATCGTAAACTTTGACAAAATTGAGAACCTGGGCTTTAAACCACAGAAAACTGTTGAATATGGCATTGAAGAACTAATCAAATTGTTTGGTTTTTATGAATATTACTCCCATTTTAAAACAATTTAAATAAAAATGAACAAGAATAATGTGCAACTCGCAATTAACGGCGGTAAACCTGTTACTGCCGAACCGGTAATCATACATAAGCCTTATTTACTGGAAGATGATTTTGAGGCCGTGAATAACTCATTCAGGAGTACATTTGTCAGTGGGGATGGCCCGGATTGCAGAAGGTTTGAAGAAGCATTAAAAGCTTATTTAGGAGTTAAACATGTTTTGTACACGAATTCCTGCACTGCTGCATTGGATTTGGCATTTATGGTAAAAAAATTTCCGCCGGGAAGTGAAGTAATTGTGCCGAATTTTACTTATACATCAACGGCATTGGCGCCGCTACTGAATAATTTAAAAGTTGTGCTTGTTGACGTTTACAAAGAAAACGGCAGCATAGATGTTTCTAAAATAAAAGATGCCATTACTACAAACCCTGTGGCCATTATGCCGGTTGACTATGCGGGTAATCCGGCAGACATGGAGGCAATTAATGCCATGGCAAAAAAATATAAACTTTATGTCGTGCATGACACTGCACAATCAATAGGAGCAGAGTATAATGGTAAGCTTACCGGAAATCATGCAGATGTAAGCTGTTTTAGCTTCCATGGTACAAAAAATATTACGACTGGTGAGGGTGGTGCTTTTGTTACCAATGATGATGAGTTGGCTGAACTGGTAAAGATAGCACGTGATAAAGGAACGGACAAATGGGCCTATATTTCTGATCCAAGCCGGAAGGGTTTTTACGAATACGTTTCAATGGGAAATAGTTATGTGCAATCAAACATTTTGGGAGCATTAGGCATTTCACAGTTGAAAAAAATTGATACAGTTTTAAAGCGCAGAGCCGAAATAGCAGCCTTTTATTCTGATGAATTAAAGGATATTAATGAAATTGGTTTACCTGTAGCAACAAAAGGAGGAAAAACAAACTGGCATTTATACTATTTGTTGGTACCCAATGGAGAAAAATTATGGATACTCGATGCGCTCAAGGCTGAAGGAATAGGATGCAATGTCCATTACAATCCCTTGCATATGAATTTATTGTTTAAAGAACTCGTACACAATAATCTCAAAAACTCAGTAGAATTTTACAACAAGCTCATAAGGCTACCTATTTATCCATCCTTGAAAGATGAGGAAGCCAGGAAAGTAGTTAAAGCTGTAAGAAAAGTGTTTAGTGCTTAGGCAAATATGAAAAACACTGTACTGATATTCGGTGGTGGAGAAAACCAGCTAACACTTATCAAAGCTGCAAAAGAATTAAATGTGAGATCAGTAGTTATTGATCCAAATCCTGATGCCCCGGGAAAAATATTTGCTGATAATTTTGAGATTGTCAACCCGAATGACTATGAACTTACAAAAGAAATTGCTATAAAATATAAAGCAGCGGGTATCGTAACCAGCCAAATGGAAAACCCTTTAAGATTAATGGCACGCCTTGCAGATGAGATGGGTTATATATTTCCAAAACCAGCAGTAATAGAAAGAGCAAGGAACAAATTTCTCATGAAAAAGGCATTTTTAAATGGTGGAATACCATGTGCAAATGGCAAGTTATTTAATAAGGATGAAATTATCGATGAGAGAAATATTTTTGGACTTGATTTCCCACTAATTATAAAGCCCGCTGATGCTTTTTCAAGCAGAGGAGTCTTTAAAGTGGGTTGTTTTGAGGAATTAAAAAAACTTGAGCCCATAACAAGAGGTTTTTCGAGTGATAAGAGCATTCTTGTAGAGGAATTTATTGAAGGAAATGAATTAAGTATTGAGGCAATTACTTATAAAGGAGATACGCATATCATTCAATACACCAAAAAGCTGGTAACTCCATTCCCCTACACCGTTGAAATGGGGCATATACAACCGGCAGATATAACAACCCTTGAAAAAGAGGAAATTAACAGCATTGTTAAAAAAAGCATAAATGCCCTGGGTATTGATAATACCGCTACACATACCGAGTTAAAGATAACTAACAAGGGAGCTGTAATTATTGAAATAGGAGCCCGTTTAGGGGGCGACTTTATTTCATCGTACCTTACCCAAAGCTCAACAGGTGTAAATATGGATAAGGCTGCCATTCAAATTGCGTTAGGACAAGAGCCGGATATTAGACATACAGTGCAAAATTACAGTTACATTAAATACCTTGAACTACCGGTATCAACTACCATTGTTGAAGTCGAAGAGTGGAGAGAACTGTTAAAAAATGATGATGTGGTTTTTGGCGGCATTCATGTAAAGCCCGGCGATATGGTAAAACCCATTGAGCACAGTGCAGCACGACCCGGATTTATAATTGTAAAAGGCAGCTCAATAACCGAAGTTAAAAACAAGGCTGATAATTATTTAATCGAGTTAAAATATAAAATACATTATACCTAAATGCTTAAAGGAGATAAAGTAATATTACGCCCCTTGCAAAAAAGCGATTGGAAGTCCTCCATAGGCTGGCGCAATGATACCGAAATAAAACAGCAAGCCATGCTGCATCCCTACCCCATAACCGATATGAACGAAGAGCAATGGTATGAAGAAATGCTGCAAACCAAAAGCAATAAACAAGTTTATTTTACCATAACTACCATTAGTGGCCAGCCTATTGGTTATATAAGTCTTCAAAACATAAACTATATTCATAGAAACTGTTATTTAGGAATTGTTATAGGTGAAAAAGAAGCAAGGGGAAAGGGATTTGGCGAGGATAGTATGAAACTTATCATTGATTATGCTTTTAATACACTTAATCTTCAAAAGATTATACTGGA
>CAZOSQ010000239.1:3946-5768 GCA_964582245.1 uncultured Bacteroidales bacterium
AATTGAAGATAATAAAAAAGCAATAAAACTTTATTTAAGTTTGGGTTTTATAATTGAAGGTAAATTGAAAAATCAAGTATACACTAATGGAGTTAAAAAAAATGTGCAAATTATGTCATTATTCAATTATTAAGAAGTAAGGTATTATCCGAAACGTTTTCAATCATTATAAGTAATTCGAAAAAAATAAAAACATTCTCGCTAATTTCTTAATTATAACCTCATGAATAGAATAGATAAAAAACAAACGAAAATATCTAATAATAAGGTAGATTGGAGAAAGCATTATGATTATTATGAAATAGAGTTTAGGGAGATGTATCGTACCATTTCAAAAGCACAAAATGACAGCCATTATGAGATGTTAAAAAATAAAGGGAAGAAATATCTCCAAGATAAAAATACATTTTGTGAGATAGGATTTGGTGCTGGATTAACCCTAAGACATGCTTTAAAACACTTTGGGAAGGTTTATGGTTTAGACATTTCGCCGAAAAATGTTGACTTTACAGAAAATGAATTAATATCTGAGGGTTTTTCAAATTTTGAATTATACACAACAGATTTAATGGTTTCTGATAATCGATTTGAAAATAAATTTGATGTTATTTCATTTATTCATGGATTAGAGCATTTTACCGCAGAAGATTATCCAATTATTTTTAAAAACATAAGAAAGTATCTTAAAACGAATGGGGTATTTACAGGCGCATTGCCATTTAATAACCCATTTACTTATAGAATGTGTCCACATTGTAATGAAGTTTTTGAAATAGATGGACATGTTTCAATCCATGATAAAGAATCTTTGAAAAGATTATTTGATCAAAATGGTTTTGAAATTATTCATTTGGATAATTTAAATTTAAAATATCTTCTTACGCATGGGAGTATAATAAAAAAAATATATAGATTTATATTTTATGGTTTATTAAATAAGAAATCTAATAGTCAATTAGAATACATTGTAAAGCCAAAAAATTAAACTTAATAAATCTTAGAATATGTGTTCTAAATTTCTACCCATATGCTTACCCATTGATTTAAAAAAATGAATTAAAATGCAGGCTCTTCTTTTAATTCCGCAAGGATACAGCCATTCCCAAAGTTTTAACCAAACAATTCAAAAAGCCGGTTTTGATGTCAATGCAATTAATTTCCGGAGTCAGCTTTCTACTTTTGAATCTAAAATTAACACTCAGATTTATAGATTTCCTGGTAAATACAGAAATAAATGGAATAATTATTTTTTAAAAAAAATTAATAACTGGTATCTAAAGCAATTCTTAATATATAAACCCGATTTGTTATTCGTATACAATAATGAAATGCTTTTGCCGGAAACATTGCAAACGATAAAAGAAAAAAATACTAAGATTTTATTCTTTCTTGGTGATAATCCACTTTATACAAATACTTCTACTTATAATCTAACCATACTACAATATGCTAATGCTATTTTTGTGCCAGATACTTTTTGGCAGTTTCAATTAAAAAAAATGGGTTTTAACAAAACCTACTACTTATTACCCCCATTACCTGCAGAATATTTTGAAATCATAGAAAAAAACACTAATTATAGTAATGAAGTTTTGTATTTGGGGATGAGTTATAAAAACTCCTGGGGCTATAAAAAAGCTAGATTTTTAAACTATTTTTCTCAATTTTACTTGCAAATTATTGGTAATGATGCATGGGAAAAATGGTTCCAGTTTTATCCTGAATTGGAGAAATTTTTTACATTACAAAATGGGTTTTTGCCAACTCCTGAAGTAAATCAAAGATACAATGCATCAAAAATAATACCTGTAGATGGTAACCC
>CAZOSQ010000240.1:0-1063 GCA_964582245.1 uncultured Bacteroidales bacterium
TCCTGGAACTAATCCTGAATTTATTGAGGATGATATTTTCAAAACTATAATACCTCTAAAAAAGATTACTAAGAAAACTGTGGAGAAAACTGTGGAGAAAATAATGAGTTTGATTTCTGAAGACCCGAAAATTACAATAAAAGGACTTGAAAAGGAGACGGGTTTATCAAGAAGGGGTATAGAATGGAATTTGAACAAATTAGTCCGAGGAATTCCTAAAGAGAAATTTCGGTGGGAATTAGCCATACTTGAAAAGAAAGCGGACCGCGTCCGTAGCTTGGCGAAGTTCTTGCGTAAAAAAGCGAGTTTCTAATCCGTAGCTTTAGCAAAGGATTAAGCTCTCCTACGCCAAGGCTTCGGCGAGCGAAGGCGGATACTGGAAAGTGATTCAAAAATATTAAATTAGAGATTGTAAAATTAACCAGCGGGTCAACGCCATTTTTTTTGACCCGATTTTGACCCGTTAAACCAACCTCTTATTCTTTAGAGCAATCCCCGAACCGGACTTAAGATATTCTCAAAATCGAATGTTTTGTATTTGTTGGTGAAGGTGGTATAGGTGATTAATTCTACTGGTAGCTTGTCCTGTGTGTAGTGGATTTGGCCTTTGCCATGGCGGATAAGGCGATCATCAAGATTGTTCGTGCAACCGGTGTAATAGGTGTTATCGGAACATTTTTTGTTATTGGGAAGAAGAACTACCTCAATCTTCTTGCTGCAAATGACCTGCCTGATCCTGATTTTAAATATTTCTCAAATTTATAGGCTTTATGCTTTTCAGAGAATGCAATGTAAGTAATAACTTTAACAGGTATTTTGTCTTTAGTGAAATGTACCAATCCTTTATTGTGCCTGTTGATTCGTTCCTCAAGATTGTTTGTACAACCGGTATAGTAAGAACTATCGGAACATAAAAGGATGTAAACATACCACATTTTATAAAAATTTAATTTATTAACACAAAGGTAGAAAATAAATGCAATTCTTTTAAAAGCAAATGATTACTCTTTTTCTTAGAAGTGGACCGCATCCGCCGTGTCCTGCGCCGTAATAGAATGGAGGA
>CAZOSQ010000240.1:1163-5765 GCA_964582245.1 uncultured Bacteroidales bacterium
GTAAGCCGCCGGAGTTTTGGCGAAAAGGGTGAAGCCCGCCTTCGCTAAAGCTACGATCTCATTAATAAGTGGACCGTGTCCGCCGTGTCCTGCGCCGTAATAGAATGGAGGAGTAAGCCGCCGGAGTTTTGGCGAAAAGGGTGAAGCCCGCCTTCGCTAAAGCTACGGCGGGCGAAGGTGGAGCTGCGGGGAGTCGAACCCCGGTCCAAACAAGCAACCAATATGCTTTCTACATGTTTATCTTGTTCTTAATTTTCGTGATCAGGCCGGCAACAAGCAGCCTAACTGATCCTTAGCCTTTTAATTTCGCCCGTGCATCAAGGCAGTGCACGAACTATCCCGGCTTTTTGGTGCCCCTTATTCCGATACCGCTAGGAGTGGTTTCGGAGGGACAGCTTGTCCCGATACCTTGTATCGGGATAAGCTTAACCTACTGTTATTCGGTTAAGCTGCAAGCGCGTAGTTATTTTCGCCAATTAATTGTTTGCGGTGCAGATTTACGGGTTAAACCACATCGCCCGACATTCTTACATATCCGTTACACTTGCTGTCAAATCCAGATCAGCCCCATGTTTTCAAAGATCTTTTTTTAAAATCAATACATAACGGTACAAAGATACAAAAAGTATACCGAATGGTTCAGGAAATTCGAAATTCTTAAGCCCTAAATACGAAACAAATTTTCAAATCCCAATTTCGAATTTCTCAAACCATCTTTCCCGGTGACCTGGTATTCTTCAACTCTCTAATTGTCTCTTCCGGATTTTTTGACGAAAAAACAAAACTCCCTGCCACAAACACATCAACACCGGCTTCCATCAATTTCGCCGCATTGCCCGTGTCCACCCCTCCATCCACCTGGATCAAGGTATCTGACTTTTTGTCGGTGATCAACCGGCGCAATTCCATGATTTTATCATAGGAGTTTTCAATAAACTTTTGCCCGCCAAAACCTGGGTTCACCGACATTATCAATACCATGTCCACCTCGGTGATGATATCCTTCAGTAAATGTACCGGTGTGTGCGGGTTCAAAGACACCCCGGCTTTTAACCCAAGTTCTTTCATCTTTTGCACTGTACGGTGCAGGTGGTCACAGGCCTCGTAATGCACGGTCAATATTTCTGCCCCCGCTTTTTTGAAGTCTTCAAGATATCGGTCGGGATCCACGATCATCAAATGTACATCCAGTGGCTTAGATGCGTGTTTTTCTATAAATTTCAGCACTGGGAAACCAAAGGATATATTGGGCACAAAAACACCATCCATAATATCACAATGAAACCAGTCTGCCTCGCTCCTGTTCACCATTTCTATGTCACGTTGTAAATTGCCAAAATCAGCTGCCAATAATGATGGGGCTATTATGGGTTGCATATCCTATGATTTTTTTTTGCAACAAAATTAAGAAAATAAAAGGAAGAATAAAAATCCTCCCCCGGTTGTCAACGGTGAAATCTAATACCAATTCAATGGCCTACTAATTTTTCAAATTCCCGTATAATATATATATTTTATATTAGTCTCAAAATAATTAATGGTTTAACTATCTTATTTTCATGATATTTTTATTTTCCTCAAGCCATACACGATCCTGAAATGAAACCCGTACACGGTAAAAGTAATTGCATCCAGGAATGATCCCGGGCGATGGATAATGGTCCAAGCCAAAAATCTCCAAAATTCACGTCTCCCTTTGTTAATGATTCCAACAACAAACAACAATTTAAAGAAAGCTACCAAATGGAGAAATTGAATTTTCTTGTTTTCTTCCAGGGGAGGAGAATAATCCAGCAGAAACCGTCGAAGCCTTTTATAGAAAGGCCTGACTGAATAAAGGTTCTTAATTATCTTTTGATAACCTTCCTGGAGATCTGACATGTTCATTTTTGGTATAAAATTCATGGAATAGTCAGTGTTGCTACCTGTAGCATCGGTTGTCAGTCTTTCTTCGAATTCGAGTCGTTGGTAAAGTTTTGTATTTTTAGGGGCGTTTAATAAACCTACCATAGCTGAAACAATGCCACTTTGTTCAATGAAGTTAATTTGTCTTTCAAAAATTGATGGTGTATCATTGTCAAAACCTACAATAAAACCGCCAGAGACTTGCATGCCTGCTTTTTGAAGTTTTTTAATACTCTGCAGCATGTCACGGTTCTTATTTTGTACCTTATTACATTCTTCCAATGATTCCTCCATGGGAGTTTCTATACCAATGAAAGTTGAACGAAACTGGGTGTCAAGCATTAAGTTTAGTAATTCTTCATCATCTGCTATATCGATTGAAGTTTGGGTATTGAAGATAAATGGCATTTTATGAACCTTCATCCACTTGTTCATGGCCGGGAGCAGGTTGTTTTTGACCTCTTTTTTTCTTCCTATGAAATTATCATCTACTATGAATACTGATCCTTTCCAACCAAGATCGTGGAGTGTTTGCATTTCATCAATGACTTGTTGGGTAGATTTCATTCTCACTTTTCTTCCCAGCAAAGCTGTTATTTCACAAAAATCACAGGCGTAGGGACATCCCCTGGAAACCTGGATGCTCATGAAGGCATAGGCTTTTTTTTCAAGTAAATGAAAGTCGGGGACAGGTGTGAAAGATAAGTCAGCATATTGATCTGTTTTATAAACCTTGCGAGGCTTCCTGCCGGTATCAAGGTCAGCTAGGAACAACGGCAAGGTTATTTCGGCTTCATTTAGAATAAAATGATCTATTTGAGGATAATTATTATATTCCCTGGTGAAAAGAGGTCCCCCTGCAATAATTTTCACATTGTTTTGCTTACATTTTTCAATTACCTCAGCCACGGAGGTCTTTTGTATATACATGGCGCTTATCATTACGTAATCTGCCCATATCATGTCACTGTCTTTAACTTGGGAGACATTAATATCTACCAATTTTTTATTCCATGAACCTGGCAGCATGGCTGAAGCAGTTATCAATCCCAGGGGTGGTACCGCTGCTTTCTTGGAAACAAATCGAAGGGCATGTTTAAAACTCCAGTAAGTATCCGGGTATTTCGGATATATCATCAAGATGTTCATATAATATGATGTTTTAAATAATAATACAGTAAAGATACTCGGCAGATAAGGATCCGTCAACTGTTTTGGATCAAAAGGGATGAGACCAGGTGCTTGCAAGTTAAATTTGTGGTAAACGTGAAATTCAAGTGGCGAATAACATTCATCCCTTCACCGGGTGAATTCCTTGAAATTAAGTATGTATTGCCGAGAAACGGGAATTTTCTCTTCAATTCCATTTAAGGTTAACCAGTAGTTATTGTAATCCTTTTCCATTTTTTCAATGTAACCGGGATTCAAGATACACGTCCTATGACAACGTATGAAATTATAGGATTTTACTTGATTTTCAATATTTTTTAGAGTATTCCTGATCAATTTCTTTTTAATTTTATCTTCTTCCCTGTAGATGATTTCAACGTAATTGTCAGCTGATTTAATAATGACTAAATCTGAAACTTGGAGTTCCAAGTTTTCTGATTTGTTCTCGGAAACAAGTTCGATTACTTGATTTAAATAACCTTTTTCCTTGATATCAGATTGTTCCCGGGTTATTTTTTTTTCCAATATCAGTGATAAATTATTCTCCTCTAAATCCTTGACATGGTAATGAATTTTTACAACAATGGGCAGCACCATGGTAATTAATAAAATCCTTCCCATTAAATAAAAAGTGATGTCGACATTTCCAACATAATGAAGATAAAAAGCGAAAGCCACCGAAAATGCTATCCAATTGATAGCTCCCTCAATATTTCGGGTAATCCTTTGACTTGTATAATGATCATTGTCTTTTTGGAACAAAAGGTTCGATACCAACATGGTTAAAACCGGGATTATAAACACAATTAAACTTAATCCCGATATAAATATCAACCTATTATTAAAATCAAAATGGTCGAGTGGGAAAGGTTGAAAAAAAAGGATGAATATAAATACACCAATACTAATGGTAATGAGCAACTTTACCTCTTCTTTTAAAACGTTGATGAGCTGGTTTATCCTTTTATCCATGTCATTATAGTTTTTTTCCTGTTGAAAACTATATCCAGTTTTTCAACCAGTTAATAACCATTACTTCTCTGCCAGAACAACCCCAATTTGTATTCAATAGTACAAATTAAAATCCAAGATTGCTTTAACCTCATTAACCACTTTCAATATTTAAATAGATTTTAAAAAAATTAATATTTAAGTAGTTATAAAAAAATATTTGATCAAGGTAAAATTAAACTATTTTACTTGTTTTAACAATGTTAATTCTTTGAATTCAAATGCATAGCAACTTAAAGTATTTCAATTCTCATCTAGTCACGCAGAAACCTCATGTTTAACCATGTCCTTCTTGTAAAAATCAGTGTATGAGGATTTCATTAAAAAAATAATACCGGTAAATTACCGGTATATAATCGTGAAATTTTTGTTTTTGAGCAAATTTGAAAGCCATTTAACAATGATTTTATTTATATAAATGTCATTCAATTGTTTTTTGACATGTGTTGAAGCATTTGGTAAATGAGCTAAACAACCTTTACATTTTTAGCACTAAATCCCTTTGGCCCTTTTTCA
>CAZOSQ010000241.1:0-5750 GCA_964582245.1 uncultured Bacteroidales bacterium
AGCAGCAACCCATACATCATCACGGTAACCGACCAGTATGGTTGCAGTGAAGATGACACGATAGTAGTTACCCTTGGAACAGGAGTTACTGTCAGTACGCTTTCCGATTCTACCATCGGCACATGTGACACGATTACCTTGGCCACGACATCAACGGGCGATGGCTTGACCTACAACTGGTCACCCGCAACAGGCTTGAGCGCAACGAACGTGGAAGATCCTGTATTATACGGAACAAGCTTAACTGCAGGCAGTAGCAACCCATACATCATCACGGTAACCGACCAGTATGGTTGCAGTGAAGATGACACGGTAGTGGTTACCCTTGGGGCAGCACCGGTAGTTGCCACAATACAAGATACAATCATAGGTGAATGTAATGTTTCATTAGAACTAACTACTAATGTTTTAGGAGATGGCCCATTTACCTTTGGTTGGACTCCTGATGACGGATCCTTAAATGATGTGACATTACAAAGCCCTCAACTTATAAATCCTGTACCTGGAACAATTACCTATTCAGTAACTATGATGGATGGTTATGGTTGTTTTGCCCAGGATCAGGTTGTGATAGATATTCAACCAATACCCAATACGGGTGAAATCTATTCTAAAACAAACAATTAAAAAGAACGTAGAATGAATTATAGAATAAACATAGAAAAAATGAAAATTAATCATAAACATTTAAATCTTTTACTTATGAAAGCGAGAATTTTACATTTAGGAATTGCTGTTTTTATTGCAACAACGTTGGGATTAAATGCTCAACAAGTAACAACCACGATTGCTGTAACAGATTACAGTACATTGAATGAAAATACCGCACCTACTACTTACGTAGATTCAGTAACAGTAGGTGGAGGAGTTTTATCTGATTCCATTCATGGAGGGGGAAATGCTGTTAACATGGTCATGCCCTATTTTGTTTTACCGGATCCGATGCTTAATGGAGGATACGATGCGGGGGGAACTTTTGATAATACTAAGTTAAAATCAAGTTGGAGTTGGTCACTGGGAACTGGTATTGGGACAATTCAACAGGCGACTTTTAATGATCTTGGAATCACGACCGATACACTAAACCAAGTGTACGTAAATTGGGGGAATGCTACTGGAAGTGACACGGTTAAAGTAATGGAAGTTAGCAACCCTACAAATTGTTCAGGAAATATCAAATATACCATTGTGAATGTCATTGCAGTACCAACTGGGGATGTTAACAATACAGATGTTTCCTATTGCGAATCTGCTGGAGCAAGTCAAACTATTACTATAAACCTTACAGGGGTTCCTCCTTTTGTATTTAGAATTGATTCTGTAGTAAAGGTTATAGAAACAACAGGAGATACTACTGGTGTATCTAATGATTTTGAGCTTATAACTACAGGTGCAACAGATGGTTCCACGATTGGTGGGGGTACCTTAAATGATTTAGGTAGTAATAATTGGACATTTGAGTTCGATGCTAAGACAATGGCCTGTAATTCCGGTAAGATAACTATTCGAACTTATAAGATTACGGGTTTAAATGATAGAATATCAAGGAAAAGTGATAGGGCAACAGAAGGGGGAGGAACTCATTTATATTATGCAGCAGATGATCAAGCTATCTTTACTGTATACCCAACTCCTGCTACTGGAAATATCTATAATATAGATAATTAAAATTAAAGATCAGCAGCCCTTAAAATGGGCTGCTGATTTAACTAATTAACAGTGAAATGGCAGTAAATAAAATAATCCATTAATTTAGTTCATGTTTATTTTAGAAAGAACATGGATGTATTTGGATGGTTAATATAAGGATCAATAATTATAATGATCAAGTGAACGTCCATTAAAAACATCACGAAAGAAATGAATGCTTTTTAATGGTAAATCACAACTAGTGACGCGTCACATGTATTAAAGCGCATCGGATTCACCTTCAACCCGGCATAGTGGCTGAAACGTCAGGACGCTTTATCATTGACAAGACACTAATGTATAATAAAAAATAAATTGTGAAATTGTTTTAAAATTTATGATATTGGCTTTAAAGTATAAAATATTATACATCTTCAGCATTTTTTTAATGCTATCCTCAATTTCTCAAGGACAAGTGATTGATACTGTCTGTGCGGGAGATAAGGGGATAAAATATGCTGTGGAGAGGAGCCAACTTTCCGGTTATTCTTCCTTCTTATGGACAGTTGATGGGGGCGATTACGAGATTATATCTGCCATAGGTGATACAATAGAGGTTGATTGGGGAAATACCGCGGGAGAATATAAAATAGAAGTAGTGGAAATATCCAGTTATGGTTGTTATGGTCCACCTGTTACATCTCATGTAAGAGTGGCTGGTTCACCAGACATAGAACTTGGAGATGAAAAAGAAATTTGTCATGGTGAAGAATTAGTTTTTGACTTGGGAAGTGGGTTTGTAAGTTATCAATGGCATGATGGAAGTGTTTCCCAAACTTATATTGCTAATTCATCCGGTTTAGTTTGGGGAGAAGTAATAGGTGAAAGTGGATGCAGCAGTAGAGATTCGGTAAATGTAACTATTTATACAACACCAATGGTAGAAATTGAGGCCATACAGGGGCTGGATAGGGTTCCTGTAGAGGAACTACAACTTTGTGGTGATAGCACGGTTAGATTAGATGCAGGACAATATGTCTTTTATTCTTGGTCAACTGGTGAAATTACTCGTGATATTGATATTGGAGAAGGGACAAAAATGGTATGGGTGGAAGTTGAAGATGAAAATGGTTGTATATCCAGTGATACAATTCTTATATACAAGTGCAATTTTGAAGAACTTTTTGATGATATTACCAACGCATTTACTCCTAATGGTGACGGTGACAATGATGTTTGGAAAATTAAAAACATAGAACAATTCGCTGATGCAGAAATTGTTGTGTATGACAGGTGGGGGCGTTTGGTTTATAAGTGCCAGGGAGGATATGATAATGAAACTGTTGTTTGGGATGGGCGTGATCTTAAAGGTAAAAAGCTTCCAATGGATTCTTATTATTATGTGATCTATTTTACTAAGGAAAAGCCTATAACCGGAGCAGTAACTATAATCAGGTAGATTATGAAAAAAATAATTCTATATATTATATTATTATGTGTCACTACTTTTGTTAATACAAACCTGCTTGGCCAACAAGTTTCTTTGTATAGCCAGTACATGATGAACAAATTTTTAATTAATCCTGCAGTTGCCGGGGCCGAAGGTTACACTGCTATAAATTTAACTTCTCGTGAACAATGGATAGGTTTTGGAGAATCTCCTGGAACACACGCTATCAGTCTTCAATCACGCATTTTACGCAATAGTTTTATATCAAAATCAGCTCCAATAAGGAAAAGTGTTAGAAGAAAGAAACGTAGTGGTAGAGTGGGTTTAGGAGGATATATATACAATGATAGATCCGGGATTATTAATAAAACAGGATTCCAGTTTACTTATGCATATCATATTCATGTGCAACAGTCACAAATTTCTTTTGGAGTTTCGATGAATACCTACCAGTTCCGGATAAAAAAAGAAGATCTGAATTTATATGATGCCATGGATCAGTTAATATATAATAATAAATTGGCTATTTTTATACCTGATGCGAATATTGGTTTTTATTATTCTGATAGAAGTAAATATTTTGGTTTTTCCGGTGGAAATCTTTTTGAATCCTTGGTTCAATTTAGTAATAATGGTGCTACGAAGTATGAAACCATGAAACGGCATTATTATCTAATGGGGGGGCATTTTTTTAATATTAATGAATATATGATATTAGAACCCTCATTTTTATTAAAAACCAATGAGTTGTTAAATAATCAACTGGAAATTTGTACAAGGTTTTTTTATAGGGAAAATTATTGGGGAGGCATATCTTATCGCACCGGATCATATATTTCAGAGAAAAAAGGAGCAGAAACTGGTTCGATAATACTGATGGGAGGGGTGAAATTGGATAAATTTTTTTTCGGATATGCTTTTGATTATACCTTAAGCGATTTAATGCATTTTACTTATGGAACCCACGAGATTATGGCTGCTATAAAATTTGGTGATAGTGCCAGAAGGTACAGGTGGTTAAATAGGTATTAGAGTGAATATTTATTTTGTATCTAATAATCAACAACATACTTGATGTTTATTAAAAAAACAATGGGTTTTTCATTAACAAAAATTTCATGGTTCACGTTCATTTGATAATCTGCAACTGGAACGACATATAATTCGAGGTATTTTTTGAAATTTTCTACCTCCCTTTTTTTGCTTTTGCCGGTTTACCATTTGAATTACCCAAGTCAAAATTCGAGAAAATTATTTCATCATTTTCAGATGGAGCATTAAAGGTTATTTATATTAACAGCAATGGACAGGGAAACTTGTTGAAGGATTCAGTTCATTTCGTTTAAAACATGATAATCCACCAGTACATCATTTTTACATATGTATATAATGCTCTTTGTCTAATTACCATTAAGGAGCAGAAAACACTCAAACTTATTCTAAATTTACTTTTCATTGCAAAAAAAATATTAAAAATGATTATTTTTAATTAGAATTTTCTGCGGCCAAAAGTGTCAAATTATAATATAAAACTAAAAAAGGGATGTCCGCGATACAACTATTTGTAATAGCAATAAACCTGAACATATTCTTGTTAGGTTTAATTTTTATTTTTTTAAGAAAAGGGAACCACCTGGCAAATATTTGTAAAGGATTTTTTTTGATTTCTGTTGCATACCTAACTTTTAGCATGACGATGCTGGAGGATATTGTCCGTTTTCCATATCTTATCCGGATATACGAACCTTTAAGTTTTTTATTGCTTCCTTCCCTATTTGTCTATTTTTCAAGATTGCTTGATGGAAGGGAACAAATGAGACCCTTGGATTGGCTGCACTTTTTGCCTTCTATTATTTCTTTCATTGTTCTTCTGCCTTTTCTTTTTAAAAGCAATGGTGAAAAATTACAATGGTTGGAAGCCTCTATCCGGGATTATCAATATTATAAAATATGGAATTTTATTTATCTAGGTCAACTGGTAATTTATATTTACCTATTTGGCCGGAAAATAAGGTGCTTTTATAAAAATTTTGACAAAAGGAACCACAAGGCCAGGCAAATAAAGAAACAGGTTGTTCATTTCATCTTCCTGGTTCTAATTATTTTTACAGTAGGTTTGTTCATGATGATCGTGTTTATGTCCAAGATTTTTTACCTGGCAATTCCCATGCAAATATTTGTTTTTTATGTTGTTTATCAATTGATTAAGTCATCTAAGATAATAGAACTTGTGTATTCTAAATCAGAATCAAAAGAAGTTAAACCTCGGAACTTGGCTAAGTTGGTTGACTATCTTAATTCAACAGAGGATTATTACACACCCATATTGACTCTTGAACATGTTTCAAAAATGACAGGTGTAGGAATTCATGAAGTGTCACGGTATGTGAATGTTAATATGGGGATTAATTTTAATGATTTTGTTAATCAAAGACGCGTGGAAGAAGCCAAAAAACGTTTTAATAATCCTGAATACCAGCACCATTCCCTCGAAGGTGTTGGCCAAAGTGTTGGCTTCAAATCAAAAACTACTTTTTACAGGGCGTTTAAAAAATTTACAGGTAAAACACCCGGGGAATATTGTGATTTGGAGATACAAAACCCGGAAACTATTACGCTTAATGAAGATGCTATTGCTCTATCCAGGGGGTTAAATAAATGAATAGATCAT
>CAZOSQ010000242.1:0-5733 GCA_964582245.1 uncultured Bacteroidales bacterium
ACTAGGTTCCTTTAGGCTATAGGGTCCGTGACTATTATTAACGTTTAAATTAACCCGCCAAAGTAGGTTAATTTTACTTGTAAATTATTCTTAAAATTTAATAGCAGCTACCAGGATATCATCTGTTTGCGGATTATCCTTTTTCCATTTTTCAAGATAATTTTCTAGGAATTCCTTTTGTTCTTTCATGGGTAAATGATTTATTTCACGTAACAAGTCGTAGAAATTTTGCATCTTGATAGGATTATTATTTATACCTCCCATCTGATCTTGGTAACCGTCTGAAAATAAATAAAGAATATTCCCTTTTTCAATATTTTCTTTATAATCTTCGAATTTAGCACCTGTATTTCCCGGTAGTTCACCTATTGAATATTTATTTCCTTTTAATATATTCAATTGATTGTTTTTATACAAAGCTACTGACATGTGTGCACCAGAATAAATCAATTCCTCATCATTTATAGCACAAAAAGCCATATCCATACCATCCAGGGGTTCACCATTTTTTACTTTATCCTGGAGTACTTTTTGTATTTCATCATTTAGCTCATTCAATATTAAAGAAGGTTCTTTTATATTTTTCTCTAGAACTAGGTTGTTAAGTATTTCATTGCTTATCAAGGTGATAAATGCCCCGGGCACTCCATGTCCCGTACAATCAATCAACGCAACCATTTTTGTATTACCTTCCATGGTAAACCATAAGTAATCACCACTAACGATATCACGAGGATGATAAATTACAAAAGATTCGGGGAAAAGTCCTGTAAAATTATTGATTTTAGGAAGCAAAGCATCTTGGATAGACTTTGCGTATAATATACTTTCAGTTATTTCTACATTTTTCTTGCTAATTTCGTTTTTTTGTGTTTGAACGGTTTGTAACAAGATCTTTTTCTTGTAAAAGGCAATTAACAGGTAAACACCGTATACAAGTAATAAAAAGCCAATGATACTGATAAAGATTATGGTGACCTGTTTTTTCTTAATTTCCAATTCTTTTACCTGGTTTTCATTTTTTAAAATAAGCTTTTCTTTTCTTTCAGCATCATATTTTCCTCTTATTTCGGCTACTTGTTTGCTTATTTTTTCATTTAATAAACTATCCTTCAGTTTGATATACTTTTGAGAATATTCAAAAGCCTTCAAATAATCATGAAAACCAGCATGAATTTCGGATAATGAATAATAGATATCTTTTACTAAATCCGTATTTTTAACTTCTTGGGCAATCTTTAAACCATTATACATCAAATCTAAGGCTTCTTTATCCTTTCCTCTTTTATATTTCATGGTGGCTATATTGTAAGTTAATAAAGCCTTCATGGATCCATTATCATGGGTTTTATTTACCTGCATAGCCTGGTTATAATGCTGTTCTGCTGATTTATAATCTTTTTTCATCGCCTTTGCATTTCCCAAATTCAAGAGTGCTTCTGACATCCCATAATATTTATCATATTTTTTACAAATAGACAGTGATGATTGGAAATAAATAATAGCGGAATCAATGGAATGGTGATCTTTCTTTTCTAGGTATATCAAACCAATGTTGTTTAATGACGAAGCTTGTCCCCTTTCATCTCCTAATTCAGTTTTGATGACTAAGGCTTCCTTGTAGTAATGACTTGCTAGATCTAACTTTCCCATGTAATGGTAAGTTGTACCTATATTGTTAAAAGATTTGGCTATTGCTTCGCGATTATTGATTTCTTCACGAATCTTTAGGGCCATGAAATTATATTTGACAGCATGTTCATATTCACCTTTTATATTATAAATTAGGGCCAGGTTATTATATGAATCTGCTAATTTTTCTACCTCACCAATCTTTTTCCTTAAAGTCACGGCTTGGTTAAAATATTCTATCGCCTCGGAATATTTTGCTGACCTGTATTTCGCTATCCCGATATAATGATAAAAATCTGCTACACCAGCAATATCATCTTGTTTTTTCGCCAATTCTATCCCTAACTCACTAAAATATATCGCGGAATCATGGTTTACATTGGCATAATGTTTTGCCAATTTTTCCAAAAGTTCAATTTTTTGATTGGAAGATGATTTATCAAGGGCTTCAAGCAAAGATGAAACAGGTTCATTGGCATTGGAATGATAAAAAACCAAAGATAAAAATAAGACCCACGATATTTTATATCTTCTAATCATATATTTTAGTCAGTGAAAATAATTTTTTTAAACACAACATGCTTATTATCATCAATTTTCAAAAGGTACATGCCACTTTTAAGATTTACCGGGAAATATTGGAAAGTTTCCTCATTTGGAATTCCATTGAATACTTGCTCTATCAATTTTCCTGATAAATCAAGAAGGGAAATCTTGATTTCATCATTTCCAGCAGGCAATTGTATATTTAAAATATCACTAAATGGATTTGGATAAATATTTAGTTCTTTAATTTTTGATGTTTCTTGCTCAAATGTTGTAGATAGGAGGATTTCCACGGTGTCGCAATAAGTTGTCTCTTCTCCTGTATATTCATTTCCCGCTGTAAAGCAGACATATTGCAATCTTGTATTATTATAATTGTGAACAGGCTGGAAAGTAGTATTGCTAGTTTCTCCATTTCCAAAATCCCATTCTAAATAAGTCACATCACCGGATATTGAACCTTTAAAAATCACGTCACCTTCACCGGAAGATTTCAATCTCTTATTTTGTTGAACTACGAAAAATTTGGCTGATAACTCTCGTACAGGCCTTAAATCAACCATCACATAATCACTAGAGAAAACTGGGTCTTCTAATTCTAGGGAAACTTGGTATAAATCCTGTTTTTGGTATTGATGTACCGGTTTGGAAAAATTACTTACTTGTTCATCACCAAAGTTCCACTTATAGACAGTTGGTTCGCCAAAAGAATGGTTTTGAAAATAAATTTTATCTTTTTCATCTTCATGTTGAAAGTACCAGGTTGAAGCAATAGGTAAATTATCTACCTGTCCGACAATAATTTTTTGGCATGAAATATTTACGTGATCATCTATGGATTCAGTCAATATACATACTTCATATATACCCGGTTTACTGTAAATATGTGACGGGTTTTTTTCATTGGATTCAACACCATCACCAAAATTCCAGGTATGTTTAATGATTTCCTTTTTACTAACCGATTTATCGTTAAAATACACCTTAATTAAATCATTTTCACAAAAATATAAAAAATCACTTTCAAGATGAAGTTGGGTGTGATTTACCTTGATCATTTTCTCGTAATTATCGATCTCCTTGGTGACTGTATCCATGATAGCCAATGATACTTTATATATCCCCGGAACCTTGAAATCATG
The DNA here is from genome assembly GCA_964582245.1 of uncultured Bacteroidales bacterium. Taxonomy (GTDB): domain Bacteria; phylum Bacteroidota; class Bacteroidia; order Bacteroidales; family CAZOSQ01; genus CAZOSQ01. The sequence goes on from CAZOSQ010000242.1 coordinate 3,321, forward strand.
GATAGGCTGCTTTTGATATGAAAATTCACCGTCCCCAAACCTCCAGGAATAAATAGAATTTAACCCGATTGATTCATTGTTAAACTGTACGGTATTTAAAATTGAATCGATTACCTGGAATGAAAAATAGGCTGCTAAATTTATTTCTTCTTCTTTTATTACAACTTTAGTAACATCTTCATCAATAAATCCCGATGTGTCATTATAGATTTTTAGGGTAACATCATATATACCCGGGGACGCAAATTCGTGTAAGATACTATCTTTAATATCGTAATAGGTTTTATCCCCCATATTAACCATGGCTTTATTATAATGCCCCTTCGATGTATTTTTTACTATTATGGAATTACCTTTTAAGGATATTATAGTATTTGCAGCCGCAACTCCATGGGCAAAAGGAATAGACACTAACAATTTGAAAGTGTCTACACAAGTATTTGGAGAAGTTACACTACAAAGAGTATCAACAATTACAAGTACAACCTCGTAATCACCAGGGGAAGAATAATGATGGGTAAAGGTATTTTTAGAAATATCAGTTCTTTTTTCGCCATCACCAAAATCCCAATGATAATAGTGAGCATTGCCAGAAGATTGGTTAAGAAAATTAACACTGGTATCTTCTGCGAATACAATCGGCTTAAATTTAGCTATTACATCAGCCTGCACGGTAGTCCCAAATAACACATTTACGAAACATATTAAAAAAAATCGAAAGATAAGTGAAACCCAATCTTTTCCCATTCGTATGTGTGTAAGACCTATCATCAGTAATGAATTTTTGGGTTACTTATTATTTTCTTTGCTTGTAATTGCAGAAAGAATATAATAAGCACTAATCTATATATTATACGTGCTAATGATAATATTGTTCCGATATACATTAGAAAACTATATTATTTTATCTAAGAAAAGCTACCTATTGTTTGTACAACAAGATACAAATCTAAGATTTTTTTTTATCTTTTTTGATAAAGTAAAATGATTCTAAAGAAAAAATAAAAAAATATAGAAATATTTCATTTTTTCAAAAAGGAAAATTTTTAAAAAATTATTGATTATCTTTAATAAAACCTTGACATGAAAAAAGAAACCATGAAACACCTAATTTCTATCATTTCCTTGTTAATACTAGTTACTAATATCCATGGCCAATTCCCTTCTTTTGAAATACATGAAATAGCAGAAACCGAAGAATTACTTGGACAGACATCCTTGGTCGATATTGATAAAGATACAGACCTAGATTATATAGTAGGCACCAGCTACGGCACAATTTGGTGGTTTGAATATGAAAGTCCCGGTAAATGGAACCAGCATGTTCTTGGAAAAAACTGTCTTACAGATGCCGGGGGGGTAGCGTTTGATGTGGATAATGATGGATGGATCGACCAGGTATCGGGTCAAACTTGGTTTAAAAATACAGGAGACCCTACTAAAGAATTTATCCGCTTTGAAAATGGGGCAATTTTCGCACATGATAATATTGTTGCCGATATCAACGGGGATGGAAATATGGATCTTGTTTCCATGAGCGAATCTGACGGGCTTTTTTGGTATGATAATGCGGGAAGAGCAGAAAAAAAATGGAAAGAATACAAGATAGGTGAAGGGGTTAGAGCCGGTATAAATCCAATGGGAACGGGAGATCTTGATGAAGATGGAGATATTGATATCGTTTGTTCAAATGTCTGGTATGAAAATTTAAACGGTGATGGGAAAAAATGGGAAGTACGCAGGAATCTTAAACTGTTTCAACCGGATGGTCGTTATCCAAATTCTTCCCGTACCTGGGTAGTTGATATGGATGGTGATGGGGACAATGATATCGTACAAGTTTCCTCGTACTGGGAAAATTGCAAGTTACTATGGATGGAAAAACAAGATGTTAGGGGGTTAACTTGGTATGCTCATTGGATTGACCAAGATACCAAGCAGGATTTACAATCTCTTTGCGTGGCTGACTTTGATAACGATGGTGACCTGGATATCTTTTCTGGAGGTGGTCCTAACACAAAAGATTTTCATAAAAGATGCTTTATCTGGGAAAATAAAGATGGAAAAGGCATTGTATGGGTAAAACATGAAATTTTAACCGATCATGAAACTTTTAATGCTGTAGCAGGCGATGTGGATGGAGATGGTGATGTAGATATTATAACAAAACCGTGGAAAGGTGGCAAACATGTTTTCCTAGAAAATATGCTTATAAAGAATTAAATTTTATCAATGGTATCCGATTAAAATCGGGTAATTTATTTTGCCCTCATGCCCTCTTTCGCTATTGCTTCAGGGGAGTAAAACCGGGCGTCCATTTACTTTTTTCCTCCAGGCTTTGCCCCGCTGAAGCTTCGGCGAAAGCGCGGTGAAACAGTCATTGACTGATTTTAAACCGGGACAACAAAAAGCC
>CAZOSQ010000243.1:0-5683 GCA_964582245.1 uncultured Bacteroidales bacterium
TGTTACGAAATTATATTCATTCGTGTTTGTGTATGAAATACATGGATGTTTCATATTGAATATCTTTAAACCTTTCATTATACGATTAAAATTATATTTAGGTTTTATTTTTATGCCCAGAAACTACTTTTTATGTAGCTGGTATCTTACTTTTGATTGATCCCCTTCAAATTCCTAAAAGTTAATCCGGTTACTTATTCTTGGTGTTACTTCTTTTTTAATCCGAAGCCCTGTCCAATGAATCGTTCGGATGAAAATGTGCCACTATTTTAAAAGATTTTGCCGCAATATTACGTGAGACACAACACTAATCTAACAGGCAGTTTTCGTTGCCTTCGACGAAAGTTATTTTCACGTGATCATTAAATTTAAAAGTTCCTGCCGGATGATTGGTTTAAGATTAAGATAAATCAGCCAGGGCATGATCTCCAATTTAATTTAAAAATAACTGAAGTTATCATATTTTTCAACTTTTTCATCAAAAAAATAAAAAAATATAACTTATTTTTACAATGTTAAATCGGCTCGAACCTTTAATTTTGTTCTTTTCCAGCTAGGTTTGAACCTATTTAATAACGATGGAGAATGGACTGTTGATTGAAGATAAAGGGTAAAACAATTTACTCCTGGGATGATCTAGAAAATTTTAAGAATTAAAGAAAATGATAAAAAGGTCTAAATATGTATTGTCTTTTAAATAAAAATACAGATCCTTATTTTAATATAGCAGCTGAAGAATATTTCCTCAAGGAGAAAAAAGAAGATTTGATTATTATATGGAGAAGCACGGATTCGATAATCGTGGGAAAGCATCAAAATGCCCTGGCTGAAATAAATTACAGGTATTGTAAAGATAATCATATCCCGGTAATTAGAAGAATTTCTGGAGGAGGAACTGTTTTTCATGATTTAGGGAATGTTAATTTCACTTTTATTCAAAACAGCAACCCGGGAAAACTAGTAGATTTTAGGAAATATACTGAACCCATTATAAAATATTTGCAAGGTAAAAATGTCCCGGTTAAATTCGAGGGTAAAAATGATTTAAGGGTAAATGGAAAGAAGATTTCAGGGAATGCCGAACATGTTTATAAAAACCGGGTTTTGCACCATGGAACCCTGTTATTTTCTACTGACCAAGTTAAATTATCCAAGGTCTTAAAAAATGTCAAGGGTAATTATAAGGATAAGGCAGTTCAATCGATCAGGAGCATTACAACGAATTTAAACGATTTCCTGGACATGAATGGGGATGCGGGATTTTTTATGAATGACCTTTTTTCCTTTCTTGCACGAGAAAACTCGATATTCATGATGGAAAATAGTGATATACAAGATATTGAAGAATTATCAAGAAAAAAATATCATTCCTGGGAATGGAATTTCGGATATTCCCCTTCATATACTTTTTTGTACGGGATTGATGAAGACGATATTAAAGTTGAGGCAACTTTAACAGTAGAAAAAGGTATCATTACAAATATTAAAATCTCCGGTGAGGAAAGCATCCAGAAATATATTCCTTTTTTTTGTGGAATACCCCATCGTGAAGATGAAATTGTAAAAAAAATAAATGATCTCGTGGATTCTGAATCAGCCAGGGAAAAGTTAAAAAAAATGTTGGCTTTATAAGATTTAATAATCTAAAATTACTCCTTCATCATCACCTTGTTCCTTTTTCCCTTCTTCTTCTTGTTCTAAAGGTTCTGTTCCATATACCAAACCTTCGATGAAGTATCCTGGCATTTCACCATATCCCCCGCGAAATTCTTTATGGGTAACCAGTATAATTATTCCCCCTTTGTTTACTGTCTTTTTTTGTAATCGTATCGTGGCGCTCTTTTTAGCTGCTTTTTTGCTCCTGGAACTTGGTGAGGATATGGCATCAACTTTCCCGCGGTTATATAAACCTTCCACATCTTCCTTATTTTCTGTTACAAGAACTGCTTCCCATTGTGTCTCTTCGATCATTTCGAAGGTAGGGGGATTAAAAATTTCTATCTTCCCATCGTTATAAATAACCTTTTGAACTTGTTTTCTTTCAATTTTTCTTATTTCATCTTCATCGGGATATTTATATGAAAGATACTTGTTGGTAACTTGAAGGATATCAACAATCATATTTCTTCCACCCAACCGAACGATGGTGTCAGCTTGAAAAGAATTTTGGCTGAAAAGCGAAATACAACTACTAATTATAATAAGTGAAACAATCAATTTTTTCATGTAAAGAGAATTAGCTTTGGTTATCAAATGTTTTTTTTTGATGCTTTAATAATAAGGTGGATAAGGGAAATTTCTACCCACGTATTTTTAAAAACAAAGTTATAAAAAATAATGAAATTTTAAAAAAATGAATTGATACATTTCTTATATGTTTTACCAACAAACAGGAAATGATAATTTTTTGTTATTGTTAATAATTTAATGGTGATCTTTGTCAATAAATAATATTAAATTAGAACATTTTTAGAATGGTTTGGTTATTAAAATATTGTGAACTTCTAATCCTTTTATTTTGGAAGTTATTTTCTTTAATTTTTCTATACCAAGCTTGTCATAAGCTATTTATTAAATAACTTTGGCCATTCTTTGATGAGAATAAATAGATGTATAAATTGGGGATCATATTAAATTGATAAGTCTAAACCAAGGATTGGAAATAAAGAATATTTCCAAGTTTATTTGAGATTAGGTAAAAAATAAAAACATGGAGAACCGGGAATATCGAAAAATGTTAAAAAGAATGGGGTACCTCGATGATCAGCAAGGGATAATATCGAGATACATTGAAGAGGAAGGAGAATGGAATAATCACTTGGCCCGATGCAAGGAATTTATCTTGGCATCAGCTAATAAACGTGGAAAAGAGAATGTTTTTATTTTAGGAAGTGGTTGGCTTCTTGATGTCCCTTTAGATGAATTATCCGGGATGTTTAAAACAGTATACCTTGTGGATGTAGAACATCCCGTGCAGGTAAAGAAAAAAATAAGTGATTACCAAAATGTCCAATTATTAAATATGGATATCACTGGGGGGTATATTGAGAAGGTTTACCACGCAGTAAGAAATAAAAATTACTTAGCCATAAAAGATATTCATGTAAATGGTTTCCAGTTTCCTGGTCAACCTAGTTTTGTCGTTTCCATTAATATCATGAACCAGTTGGACATTATACTGGTTGATTATATAAAAAAATTCAAGTTTTTTGATGAAAATGATTTGCTGGATTTTAGGAAAAGAATACAAATGGCTCATTTAAATAGCCTTCCTGTTGGGAAATCATGCTTGATAACTGACTTTGAAGAAATTCATTTGTCAAAGAACAAGGATGAAGAAATCGGGAAGAAAAAGCTAATTTTTACTGAATTACCGGATGCTCCTAAACAAGAATGGATTTGGAATTTTGATACTCGATGCAGTTACTATTCTCGTGACTTCAAAACTTTTTTTAAAGTTGTTGCATTGGAATTTTAATCTATATGCCAAAACATTGCATTTTAAATTTTTTTACAGGTGATTTTTGATAGTGTAAGTATCAATTTTTCAGGATCGGTTAACCAGTACATTTTTTATTCATATAAAGCAGGAATAGGCGTATGATTAATAATTCTGGATTGCCGCGGGATTTTTTTACGAAATTTAATGTAAACCATATCTAAATTAAAAAAGTGAAAGTAGGAGAGGTATTATCATTTTATACTCTAAGGAAAAATAATTTTTTACAGGATTTGCAAAGAAAAAAAAAGCAATTAGCTTGGTTTTCCTTTTTACGTGTAACATATTTCCTTTTTTTAATTGCGGTGTCATGGTACCTGGTTTCATTAAATGTTTTATTGGGTATCCTGGTTATCTTGGTTTTACTGGTTGTTTTTGGAGCCATGATTTCTATCTTTCAAAAACTTTCCCGGGAAAAGGAGAAAGTGGGTTTCCTGGTCAAAATTAATGAACAAGAAGAAAGAGCTGTCCAGTATGATTATTCTTTCTCTAATGGTGGTGATAAGTATATTAGTATCCAACATCCTTTCACGTATGACCTGGATGTTTTTGGTGAAGGTTCTGTTTTCCAGGTAATCAATAGGACAGTTACATTGAAGGGGGAAAAGTTATTGGCCCATATTTTACAAGAACCAAGATATCATATCCAAGAAATTCTAAAATCATCTGAAGCTATAAAGGAATTATCCAATGAAATAGACTTTTTACAAGATTTTTTGGCAGAAGGAATGTTTTTCTCCGAGATAGATCACCAGGAAAAGGAAATAAAAATGTGGCTTGATGAAAAAGACTGGTTATTGAATAAATGGTATACAAACCTACTTGTTTGGATTATGCCTTCATTTACTGTTTTGACCTTGATTTTGGCAATTTTTGAGATTCTTCCTTATATCCTATTTTTTACAATGGGTATATTACAACTTACCATTTCTGGTTTAAATATTAAAAAAGTAAACCAGGTACATGAAAAACTGGATAAAAAATATGCCTTAATAATAAAACATTCTCGTTTAATAGGGCTAATTCAAAATAAGAATTTTAATTCGGAATTATTACAAGATGCAAAAAATAGCTTTTTGACAGGAAAAAAAGACGCTTCTTCTGTTTTAAAAACATTTTCCAAAATATTGAACATGTTCGATAGCCGAATGAACTTGTTTGTTGCCATTGTCTTTAACGGCTTATTTTTATGGGATCTAAGAATTGTTCTGCAACTTGAAAAATGGAAAAAAGAATACGGTGAAAAAGTATTAACATGGCTCGAAGGTACTGGTAAATTTGATGCTTATATAAGTCTTTCAATATTTGCACACAACCATCCCCAATATTCTTATCCCATTTTAAAAGAAGAAAATCATTTCATATTTAATGCTATGCAGCTAGGTCATCCATTAATTCCTAGTGAAAAAAGGGTGGACAATGATTTATCCATGGAGAAATGGGGAAGTTTTGTTGTCATAACAGGGGCAAACATGTCTGGTAAAAGTACATTTCTTCGGGCTGTTGGATTAAATAGTATCTTGGCAATGGCTGGATTGCCTGTTTGTGCACTCAAATTTGAATTTAGTCCCGTCCCGGTTTTTACGAGCATGCGGACAAATGATTCTTTACAAAAAAATGAATCTTATTTCTATACAGAATTGAAAAGGATAAAAGCAATGTTAGATCAAATTGAAAAGGATCACAAGGTTTTTATTTTGCTGGATGAAATACTGAAAGGTACTAATTCTATAGATAAGCAAAAAGGATCAAAAGCTATATTGGAGAAATTGATCAGGTCGAAATCATCTGGAATTATTGCTACACATGATCTTTCCTTGGGTGAACTTGAAAAAAACTACCCAAATGAATTAAGCAATAAATGTTTTGAAATAGATATTAATGATTCCAACATGAAATTTGACTTTAAATTAAGAGAAGGAATCACCAGGCATATGAATGCGATTTTGTTAATGAAAAAGATGGGAATTTTATAATATTATTTGGTATTTACCAATCCAGCATTTTTCAGCACATCTTTAATAGATGAAAAGCTATTTTTTGTAACTTCTTGGAGTTCGTTTATTCCTAACCAGGCAGCCTCCTTGATTTCTTCTTTAACTTGTGGGATAAGTTGTTCTTCACCTTCATATCGCATTTTAAACCAATAAGTCTTTTTTAGCACCCATAATCCATCTTTATGAA
>CAZOSQ010000244.1:0-5674 GCA_964582245.1 uncultured Bacteroidales bacterium
GAACAAGGATGAAAATAACCTTCATGGATGTTCCATGTGACCTTAATATATAAAAATTATTTACACATGAAACATCCATGTTTACAAAACACAAACACATTTATAAAAAAATCATTAACATGGATGTTCCATCATATTTTATTCAACGAAACAACGTGAAGGTGAACCTTTGAAAATTAATTTTATTATGATGAAAAAATAGGTTTATAATTCGGTTAATTGACGGGGCAAAAAATAGATTTTAATTTTTTAACATGTATTTAATTAGGTGAAAAAACAATCATTATATATTTTTAACGCATGAAATATAAAAAAGAAAGAAAAGAAATTGCATATTTCATGCGCCGGTTATATCAAACCGGGTTAACCACTACCTCTGGTGGAAATATTAGCATGAAACTCGCTGATGGAATTATTTTGATCACTCCATCTTCATTGGATAAAGCACGAATTACCAAGAAACAGGTGGCGATCATGAAACCGGATGGCACAAATTTGACACCAAAATTGAAGCCAAGTATCGAAACAGGAATGCACTTGGCCATCTATAATAAAAGACCGGATGTGAAAGCCATCGTGCATGCACATCCTACTATATCCACCGCGTTTACCGCTACAAGCACCAAGATTAACTGTTGTTTGACGGCCGAATCGCGGGCCATTATTGGAGTCCCTATTGAAGCACCTTATGCACTGATGGGCTCTCCCCAGTTGGCGGAAATAGTTTCAGGAGCTTCGCTGGAAGGGAATGTAATACTCATGCAAAATCATGGCATTTTGGCAACCGGAAAATCATTATTGCAGGCTTTTGACCGGTTGGAAGTATTGGAAGCATGTGCAAAAATGTCAATGGTTACCCATTTGCTTAATGATCGGAAAGAACTGACTGAAAGTATGATATCAGCCATTGATGATATGATGAACAACAAGATCTAAAGTTGAATAAATGAGTAAAGGAGTATTGTTTGATATGGATGGTTTTTTTGTCGATGCGGAAGAATATATTGCCAAGGCGGCCATTAAGATGTTTGATGATCTTGGGGTAAAAGTCAAGAAAGAAGATTTTACACCTTTTATTGGCGCCGGAGAAGATAGATACGTTGGGGGAGTTGCTGAAAAATATGGTGTTAAAAAAAACCTGGAGGAACTTAAGGCCCGCACGTACGAGTTATATGGCGAGATCGTGAAAAATAAGCTTGAACCCTTGGAAGGGGTTGAAGAATTTATCAAGAAATGCAGGGAAAAAGGGTTGAAAATGGCGGTAGCCACCAGCGCTGACGAGATAAAAATGAACATTAACCTGGATGAAATAGGATTTCCACGGGATCATTTTGATGCCACTGTAAATGGATTGGAAATAGAAAATAAAAAGCCTGATCCGGGTATTTTTTTGCTTGCCGCGAAAAAAATCGGCCTTTCGCCCGGGGAATGTTTGGTGGTGGAGGATGCAGTTAACGGGGTTAAAGCTGCAAAAAAAGCAGGAGCAAAATGTTTGGCCTTAACCACTTCTTTCCGGCGGGAAGACCTTTCGGATGCCGATTGGATAGCTGAAAACCTGGCAAGTGTACCACCGGAAGCATTAAACTGGTAAAATGTTAGATAATGATTTATAGAAAATTGGGGAAAACAGGTCTCGAGGTTCCCGGAATAACATTCGGGGCGTGGGCTATCGGGGGATGGCTTTGGGGAGGTGCAAATAAAAAAGACGCCCTGTATGCCATTCAACAGGCAGTGGATTTGGGAATAACCGCTATAGATACAGCTGCTGTTTACGGTTTTGGAGAAAGTGAAAAAATTGTAGGTGAAGCCGTCAGATCTAAGCGACATCAAGTACAAATTTTTACAAAATGTGGACTTCGTTGGGACCTGGAAAATGGTAATTTTTATTTTAGATCCGAAGATAACCAGGGTAAAGAACAAAAAATATATAAATTTGCAGGAAAAGAGAGTGTTATAGAGGAATGTGAAAGAAGTTTGAAACGGTTAGAAACTGACTACATCGACCTCTACCAGGTTCATTGGCCAGATGATACCACTCCCCAGGAAGACACCATGGAAGCATTGGGCATATTGCTTCAACAAGGAAAAATACGTGCGGCAGGTGTATCTAATTATTCTAAGCAACTCGTGGAAAAAGCCAATCAATATTTACCTGTTGCTTCTAACCAGGTGCCTTATAGCATGATCCGGAAGGATATTGATAAAGATGTTGTTCCTTTTTGCCTGGAAAATGATATAAGTATTTTGGCATATAGCCCCTTGCAAAGAGGATTATTGACCGGGAAAATTCATCCCGGTTATCATTTCAATAAAGGGGATAACCGGCCATCTAATCCCTATTTTCAAGAGCCTGTTCTTACAAGGATCAATACATTTTTACAAGAAATAGGCCATATCGCGGGAGGAAGAAACGTGACCATGGCGCAACTCGTGCTAAACTGGACATTGTATCAGCCGGGGATCACTACTGTTCTGGCAGGAGCGAGGAATCCCGGCCAGGTAAAGGAAAATGCCAAGGCTTCATCTTTTAAACTAACACCCGGGGAAACAACGGAGATTGATGAAAAACTGGAAAAGTTGCACTCGGATTTGGAAAAAATGATTATAACATGAATTTAAATTCATGGTTAAGGAAGACCCGTGGGTGACAACGGTCAATCCTTGACATGAGCATCCTGGAATTGGCGACCCGGAGAAAATTTTCATGTTACAGCCAGGTAATCAAAAGATAACTATAAATAATAAATAACATAAATAATAGATATGAACTTATTAAAAGAATTTCCGGGAAAAGAAGAATTGATAAAATGGTTTAAAGAACATGGACAAAATAAAGTATACAATGTAAATGCCCATTTTCATACTCCATATTCTTTTAGTGCTTTCAATGATACGTCGCAGGTATTTGAATTATCAGGAAGAGATGGTGTTGAGGTCTTGGGAATAAATGATTTTTTTACTACCGATGGGTACAAAGAGTTTCATGATCTTTGTGTTAAGAACAAGAAATTTCCTCTTTTCAACATAGAATTCATGGCCCTGCAAAAGGAAGAACAGCAAAAAGGAACCAGGGTCAATGATCCCAGTAACCCGGGACGGACGTACTTTTGTGGAAAAGGACTGGCATATCCTCCCAAACTAGGAAAAATACAAGAAGAATTGTTGCAACAGGTTTTCATGGAAAGCATGAAGCAAACCCGTCAAATGGTTGAAAAGTTAAATGCACATTTGGCCAGCATTGGAGCACCTTTTTCCATGGATTTCGAAGAAATTAAATCAAAATATTGCAAGGAAATAGTTCGTGAAAGGCATATCGCCAAAGCATTGCGAGTTAAAATGAATGATTATTTCCCGGATGATGACGGGAAAAAATCCTTTTTGGAAAAATTATACCGGGGAAAACCCGCGAGGGCCGATGTCAACGATGTTGTTGGCCTTGAAAATGAGATCAGGGGGAACCTGTTAAAAACTGGCGGAGTGGCTTTTGTAGAGGAAGATGACAAGGCTTTCTTATCCCTGGAGCAAGTAATTGATATCATTACGAATGCCGGGGGGATAGCTTGTTATCCAACTTTGCTGGACGATGCAAATGGCAATTACACGGATTTCGAGGAAAATTTTGAAATTTTGCACGAAAAATTATCAAGCAAAAACATTTATGCTATTGAATTGATACCTAATAGGAACAGCTTTGATGAATTAAAAAAATACGTGAAATTTTTCCAGGAAAAAAAATATGTCATTACTTTTGGTACCGAACATAACACACCTGAATTGGCACCTTTGTCCATCTCGTGCCGGGGAAATGTTCCCCTTGATGAAGAATTAAAAGAAATAGGATATGAAGGAGCTTGTATAATAGCCGCCAATCAATACTTAATTGCCAAGGGAGAAGAAGGATTCGCGGATAAAGATGGAAAACCCAAAATAGGTGAAAAGTCTAATTTTGTCGAATTAGGCAAGGCGGTAATTGAATATTGGATTGAAAAATAAAGAAAATATAAAATTTTTAGAAGGATGAGTACTTTAACAGATTTAGAAAACATTTCAAATTTTTATGGTAAAGATAAAGAATACGTCGTGGCCAATGGAGGGAATACCTCGTATAAAAATAAAGAAAAGATTTGGATCAAGCCAAGTGGAACTTCCCTTGCCACAATAAAAGAAAATGATTTTGTTGTCCTTTCCAGGGAAAAAATAAAAGCGATTAACCTGAAAAAATATGATGAAGATCCTTTAAAGCGAGAAAAAGAAGTCAAGAAAGACCTTTACGCTGCTACATTGGAAATGGATCAAAAAAATCCATCGGTGGATACCCTTCTTCACGAAATTATTGATTATCCTTACGTGGTGCATACACACCCAACATTTGTAAATGCATTGACTTGTAGCAAGAAAGCACGTGAGAAAACAAAAGAATTATTTGGTGGGGATGTTTTATACATACCATACACGGATCCGGGGTACATGTTATTTAAGAAAACGGTTGGGGAAATTGAAGTTTACAAGAAAGAACATGGAAAAGTACCACAGGTGATAATACTTCAGAATCATGGGATGTTCGTGGGTGCAGATAACATTGACGAAATAAAAAAATCGACTCATAAGATAGTTTCCACCATTGAAGGGCAGGTTAAGGAAAAATTTTCAGTAACTGAATTACCCATTGATAACAAGGTTACAGAATTTGTCCCGGCCTTGCGCATGTTGTTGTCGGAAGATAAAATTAAAATCGCCAAGGTAGTGAATAATAGCCTGGTTAAACATTTCACCGGGAGCAGGGATATATATAATAAAATTCGCCTACCGCTGACACCGGATATGGTTACTTATTGTAAGGCGAGGTCTCTATTTATTGAGAAAACTTCAACTGCTGAAGCCATTATACAAGATATTAAGTTTCAACTGGAACGATTTTACAAGGAATATAGTTATTTCCCAAAAATTATCCTTGTTAAGGAAATCGGTCTAATTGCACTGGATAACACTGCTTCTGATGTCCAGGTGGTGATTGATGCTTTCATAGACATGATGAAAGTAAGTTATTATTCAGAAAATTTTGGGGGGCCTAATTTTCTTTCCGTGGATCAAATAGAATTTATTACCCGGTTGAACCAGGAGCAACCCAATAAGGATAAAGAATGTAAGGGAAAAATAGAAAATAAGATAACCATCGTTACAGGTGGTGCACAAGGTTTTGGCGGTGGTATCGTGGAAGATTTTTGCAAGGAAGGCGGCAACGTGATCATTGCCGACATTAACGAGGAAAAAGGAAATGAATTTGTAGATAAACTAAACAAGGAAATCAATACCACGAACAAGGCTTTATTCGTGAAGGCTGATATTTCCAACGAGGAGTCCATCAAGAATTTAATTTACCAAGCAGTGATAAATTTCGGTGGATTAGACGCTTACGTTAGTAATGCCGGTGTTCTTAGGGCTGGTAGCCTGGATGAAATGGAAGCCGATACTTTTGATTTCATGACCAAAATTAACTACACGGGGTATTTTTTAGGTGCCAAGCATGCATCAAAAATCATGAAACTACAAAGTTCATATAAAGAGGATTATTTTGCCGATATTATCCAGGTAAATTCAAAATCCGGTTTAAAAGGCAGTAATAAGAATTTTGCTTATGCCGGGGGGAAATTCGGTGGTATTGGATTGACACAAT
>CAZOSQ010000245.1:0-5667 GCA_964582245.1 uncultured Bacteroidales bacterium
AAGCCTGGTTTTTTGGAGATTGAATTTGTCCCTGTTCCCGGTTGCCTGTTATCTTCCAGGTTGGAAAGGGAGCGTGAGAAGGGACCGTTATTGGATTTTTTCGTTAAAAGACATGCCGGGTCGCAAGTATCTGCTTTTACACCCGCTAAGCGATAATAGAGTTTGCCGCCCGGTGGATTGTTGTCGTTATACCCACTAAACCCGCCCTGGATGGTTTCGATTACCTGCATGGTATCAGGATGTGGTCCGCGAAGTATTTCGTAGGAGATAAAACCGTACTCGATCTCGTTGATCAAGTATGGTTCCTGGATATTCACGAAATTCACACCCTCATTCTCTATAACCTGGATAAGCATGGTTTGGTGATACCCGCTTAAAGTAGTTTCATTGCCACAGGTATCAACTGCAGATATCTTGTACTTGTAAGACCTGTCAGAAGGATTGGATGAGAAATCATAGTAAACAGGAGTGTTATTGGCCACCAGGTAACCGATGGAATCGAACTGGTTTATTTCTCCCGTTTCCCGGTAAATATTGTAATAATCAATCCTGTCATCTTGTATCCGGTTCCAGGTCACGAGGTTCTTCTCTGTTTCATTATCTACGGTTACAAGGCATATTTCAGGGATTGATATTTCTTTGTATGTCAATGTTATTGAAGATGAGGATTTACATTGATTATCATCAATAACTTCTAAATTATAAACACCCGGGTCTTTTACGTGAATTTCATTGGAATTACCACCTGTTGACCAAAGATATTCTTGATAAGTACTGTCAACTTGTAAAAATACGGAATCATTCGAACATGATCGTAATTCACCAAGCACCTGAATTTCCGGGACTAACGTATCGTGTTCGTGGATTGATACAATAAATGATTCCTTGGAAACAATTCCTGTCATTGTCATGTAACAAGTATAGTCTCCCCCGGTGGAAACGTAAATAATACTATCAATTGCTCCCGGTATATCAACCCCTCCTTTTCTCCATTGATACTCATCAACACGTTGTTCGGCACAGGAAAGTTTCACTGAATCTTCCGGGCAAATGGTAGAGGCCCCGTGAACCAATATTTCTTGGCTGATATTCTCTGGTCCCTGTAAAATTTGAACATAATCAGTTTTGGTTATTTTTTCATTGCACCCGGTAAGGTTATTTGTCACTTCCAAGGTGACATCATATTTTCCCTTGAAATAATAATCATACACCGGGTGTCTTTCCGTTGATGTGCTATCTTCACCAAAATTCCACAGATAAGAATGATTGACCTCTTCCGGGGTAAGGTTGGTAAATGATACAGGTTTCTTTTCATTATATTTATTGACATCATTGTATAATAAGGGTGTGCCGGTAAAATCTGTTCCAAAATTGCTATTGTGAATGGTGATAATTACCGAATCTGCCCATGCCGTATCATTATAAATTTTATCCACGGCCATAAATTTGTATTCCCCGGATTCATTTACCGGGAAACTTGAAGAATCTGCCCCGGGTATGGGCAGATCGTTTTTGTACCACTGGTAATCATTGTTTTTCATGAAATTTGAGTAGAGGGTAAGTGTATCATAATCACATATTTCACTTATTGTATCATTGATAATCTTTGGATCTCTCGCAAATGTTGATACTTCCTGGATATTCGAGTAGGCTGTAATCCCTTCCTTGGTGTAAACTGTCCGGTAATAATAAGTTGTTTCACTTTGCAGCGTATCAGCCTCGAATGAAGTGCCAGCAATAGTGATTGAATCCTTCAACATCCCGGAAGAAAAATTAGGATCCGTGGAAATGTCCAGCGCGTAACTTATCACACCCGGGATCGAGTCCCAGTTAGCAATAAAGCTATTGTATGTCACTTCGCTTGCCGGGCGGGTTGTTGGCTGAATGATTGCCATAGATTGCTCCCATTCGTTCCCGGAAAAATTAACTAAGGTTGCTGTATTCCCTTTCCCGGATAAATCTTGCTGAATTAAGCCACTGTTTATGTCAAAATTAAAGTATCCTACCAGTCCGTTTGTAGGATCGGTTAGTGGTTTGTGCATGTATTCTTTTAGCTGTTGCTGATCCCGAGCAATGTTCCAAACCCTTAACTCGTCTATGATCCCGCTCCAGTGATCATTCACTATATTATCGTCCCATTCACCGCCAATTGTGAATTTTCCCCCATAAACCGGGATAACTGAAGTTGAAAAAGTCAATACACGTTCCCCATTCACGTAAAGGTACCCCTCGTAATAAGGCTGGATTACAATGGCCACATGCATCCATGTATTAAGAGGAGCTGTATCGTTCGTGTAAATATATCCCTTTTCATCATCATAATATGCAAGTTTATTGTATCTCAGGAACAATATATTATTATTTCCGCCGGTAGGTGAATGGAAACCAAATATTGCCTGCTGATTTCCTCCCTCCATGTGTTCTTTTAAATTAATCCAGGCTTCGATGGTCAAACCGGAACGATAATTATAATTACTCAATTGATTTACCTTCATGTATTGCAATTTGGATTTATCAAGAGCCAAAGCATTTCCCGGTATTTTCATGGAAGTAATTGCCTGAATTGTATTTGAATAAGCAGATTCACGATAAGTAAGGGATTTAACCCTGGCATAGTAAACTGTTCCGGGTGTTAACCCGGAAACATCGTAAAAATTGGTATCAACCACCACATCAGCCACGAGGGTAGAAAAACTTGAAGTATCCGAAACCTCAAGGTAATACTCCTTGGCACCGGGAATTGCATCCCAATTTGCTGTAAATCCCGTGTTTAAGATATTCGAAACTTTACATGCGAAAGGTGTTATCAAAACATTTGATCCATGGAAATCTGATTCTGTTATGGACTGTAGCCTCCCATTTAATTTACTAGGGCTTTTATCTATGATCATTCCATTTTCCTGTTGGTCAAAATCATAATACAATACCAGTCCTTTCTCTTGGCCGGTGAGCGGGGAGTGCATAATTTTGGCGATTTCCCCCTGGTCAAGTACCTTGTTCCAGAAACTTAATTCATCGACGGAGCCGAGGGTAGACCTGGTCGTTATCCCGCTTAACCCGCCAATGGACAGTAAACTATCTTTCCAGGGATGGTAGAATTGAGAATCTCCCGCATCATCTTGGCCCACGAGGATCCCAT
Organism: uncultured Bacteroidales bacterium; assembly: GCA_964582245.1. Lineage (GTDB taxonomy): Bacteria > Bacteroidota > Bacteroidia > Bacteroidales > CAZOSQ01 > CAZOSQ01. The sequence continues at coordinate 3,140 of CAZOSQ010000245.1, forward strand.
TTATATATAATTTCAATTTGCCGTTTCTCTTGCATGTAACAGCAGCATGATACCACTCATTTTTAACAACAGGATGTTTGACATAACCATAAAGGAGTGAGGAGTTTTTTATAACAAAAGGCATAGATTCTTGCAAAGAATGATTGAAATAATAACAGAAGAAAATATTGTTTGCCTTATTATTATAAACAAATAGAACCGGCCATGAATCAATGAAATCATCAATTTTTATCCATGAAGAGAAGGTGAATTCATCGGAAACATCCAGCTTATTGTCTACCACAACCATCTTGTTTTGACCATCAAAAGAAAGATATTCCCCGGGTATTCTTAATACCTTTATCACATTCGAGGTGTCAGTGTTTTTACCTGCATATGCCCATACCCTGTAATAGTAACACGTATCGCCCCCCATGAAACTCACCGGATAATTACTGTTGGTAGTTGAATCAAATAAAACAACACTGGAAAAATCTTTAACTTTAGAGACTTCCAGGTAATATTTTGTTGCCGATGGAATTGAATCCCAGTTTGCCGTGAATCCATCAAAAGTGTTGTCCTTAGCCTGTTGGGCAAAAGGACAGGTAATCGCGAATGATTCTTCCCACTCACTACCGGTCATATTATACAATGTGCCATTTTTCGCTGATGGCATCTGGTCCGGTAAAATTGTTCCACTTACCTGGTCAAAGTTATAATAAGTCAACAATCCATCTTCAATAATTTGGGGAGATTTGTGCATTATTTTGTTAATGTCATCCTTGGATAATGCTATACTCCATATACTTAACTCGTCTACGTCTCCATTGAAATATTCACCATGCACCCCATATTGACGGCCGATACGAAAATCAGCACCAGTTGGATTTGCAATAGGCGATCCCTTGGAAACAACCAGTTTTCCGTCAATGTATAGATGTGTGTTTGTTCCTGTTTTAACCACGGCATAATGGTGCCATTGATTATCATCGGGAAACTTTGCCCCGGAATGAGGGGGCCAAGTATCTCCAACCCTGATAAATGAATTACATGGTCCAAGATAAAAGTCATTCCCGGCATCATCAAGTTGTGAAACTATCTCGCGGCAACCAGGATCTATCTCATCTTGTTTTGCCCAAACAGAAAGGGTAAAATCACCTGTAGAGGGAATCACACTTTTATTTACCTGCACGTAATCATTCACTCCATCAAAGGACAAGGCGTTGCCCGGTGGTGTAATAATTGTTGGAACTTCAATGGTGTTTGAATAGCTGCTTTTCCTGTTCACGTAGGAAGCGACCCGGTAATAATAGGACTGGTTGACTGGTAATCCCGTTACTTCATATTTCACGGAAGAGAGTGAATCATCCACGATTAAACTTGAAAAATCACTTACCCCGGAGACTTGAATGTAATATTTTGTTGCATTTGGAACACTGTCCCAATTGGCTGTAAAAGAAACAGGGGTTACCGAGGATGCTTTTCTTGCTGTGGGTATTATTACAGCATTGGAAATTTCCATTTGGGTTTTAATATTTTCCACGCTAACAAATCTCCCATGTAATTCGTTGGGAGAACGATCGGCCAGCATGTTTCCACCGAAATAGGAATTAAAATCGTAATAAGCCAACAATTTATCTTCATTCCCTGTTAGTTCCCGGTGCATGTTATTTTTAATTTGTTCTTCATCAAGAGCCTTGTTCCAGAATTTTATTTCATCAAGACTTCCTTTGTAATGATCAGAAGGAGAATGATCCCACTCCATTCCTATACACCAACCTTTGCCAGTAAGATTATCCAGGGCTCCATCAACTGTTTTTCTGACAATCAACTCCCCGTCTTTAAAAACCTCGATTGTGTATAAATTTGTAGAGACCTTCTTAAATACAGTGGCTAAATGACACCAGCCTGTTATGTTGAAAATATTTTCTACACCAATTCCCCCACTGCCAATATAAATACTAAGTTGCTCCGGCAGTAAGCCTATTAGGAATAAATTACCACCCGTATAAGTATGTTTGCCGATAATATAATCCCAATCTGTGGATCCATCATGTTTCATCCACATTTCGATAGAAAAAGTGTCTGGAACAGGAAAGTCCGGTAATTCAACCCAATCATTAATTCCATCAAAATGGAAAGATTTTCCCGGTGTATTTCCTTTTGTCATAACCATGGATGTTTTCGAATTTTCCCCACCGGCATTGATACGGTAATAATAGGTTTTTCCCGGTTCAAGACCCGTAATATTAAAGCTATCTACCGGGCCAGCATTGAAATTGTCAAGTATATCCAGGGTGGTAAAATCCGGGTCGGTTGATACATCAATAAAGATATCCGTTTTCGGGATAGGGTTCCAGTTAATTATAAATGAAGTTTCTTCAATACCTGTTGCAGGTTTGATAATAGCTTTTAAAAGTGCCTGTGATTTTACCCAACTGCTTGATGACATGTTGTTCAATGTGCCATCATAAAAGGGTGATTCAGACATATCAAGTACTGTGTTCCCAGAAGATTGGTTAAAATTAAAATAACAGGTTAACCCATCA
>CAZOSQ010000246.1:0-5637 GCA_964582245.1 uncultured Bacteroidales bacterium
AACCATGGGTTATCCTTTGAATATTTAAAGGATGCTTTTATAAATACGAATCATCACGGGAAATTTTTCAACAACTTTTTTTATAACCTTGCTGGAAATAAGGAGTTAAAAAGACAGGTTGAAAATAACATGAGTGACAGCCTGATAAAGGCTTCTTGGCAGAAAGATTTGAATGATTTTAAAAAAATTAGGGAAAAATACTTGTTATACCCAGATTTTAAAAAATAAATGGTTACTATTTGTTTATCCAGTAAATTTTTCAATTTTTACCTACTACGTATAATTATAATTTAAGGAATAATCAACTTAATGGCTAAAATGGCAAGTAATTTAATAGGCAAGGATGTCAATGCATATATTGCTAAGTTAGAAAAGAAGCTGGATTGTTTAAAAAAAGAGAATTCTATTCTTCAAGATAGGTGCCATAACCTGGTTTTACTCGTGAATAGTGGCGATTACTTTATTTTATCTCTTGATAGTCATTATAGAATATTGGAAATTAACAGGGGGATGATTGAATTTTTTGAATTATCTTCCGGCATTTCCCTTAAACAAAATTCTAGTTTATTAAAAGCTTTGCCTTTTAACCAGGAAACATTGTGGAAGGAAAGAATAGATAAAGCATTAAAAGGTGATACATTTACTGTTGAAGAATATTTTTTCAAGAACAACAACCAATTTTTTACTGAATTATATTTTAATCCAATACATGGAGATGAAGAAATTATTGGGGTTTCAATTTATGGGAAAGATATAACAAGAAGAAAGCAAAAAGAAATAGAACGTGATAGTATTGCAAGGCTTCAATTTGAAAACCCCGATCCGATTATCCGTGTATTTAAAGATGGAACCGTTATCAATTCAAATGTTCCCGGGGAAGTTTTATTAAGATGGTGGAAAACACAAATGGGTGAAAAAGTGCCAGATCACCTGCTAGTTGAAATAATTAGTCTTTTCCACACGGGTGAAAGACTTGAAATTGAAGAAAATTGTTTTGGAAAGACATATTCCTTGTATTTTGTACCGGTAATTGAGAATGAATATGTAAATATTTATGCTAAAGATATTACCAATAGGAAGGAATTTGAAACAGCTTTAAGGGAAAGCGAAGAAAGATTAACAGCCATATTTCAGGCAGCAGATAACGTGGCATTTATATTAACTGATGTTTCGAAAGATAAACTGATAATTGAATTTAGCCCCGGGGCTGAAAAATCATTCGGTTATACCAAGCACCAGGTTATTGGAAAACCGGTAGAAATATTGCATCAGCCAGGGAATGAACAAATTTTAAACACGATTTATAGAAAAATTATTAAAAAGGGTCAAAATGAACGAAGAGAATTGAATATGAGGAAAAATGACGACCGTATTTTCCCTGTTTTGTTTTCAACTTTTGCCCTGTGTGATGAAAAAAATGATATAAACGCTATTTTACAAGTTTGCCTGGATGTTACCGAGCAAAAGGAACATGAAGAACAATTGGTGGAAAGTCAAAAAAGATACCAGCATCTTGTCGAAACATCTCCCATCCCCATTTTAGTTTACACAAATGATAAAATAGTATTTATCAATAACATGGCTATTGAAGTCCTGGGTGGCCATACCCGGGAGGATTTCACGGGTCAACCTTTTTGGAAATTTATCCATGAAGATTATAAAAAATATTATGAATCAGGTGATATCCCATTGGAACAGAAGTTTTTTACGGTAGATAGAAGAGTAATCCTGGTGGAAGTTAAGAAAAATAATATTAATTTTTTAGGAAATCATTCATGTCAACTTGCTTTCCAGGATATAACCGATAAAAAGGAAACAGAAAATGCCCTCATTGAGAATGAAAAAAAATTCCGTAATATATTTAATAGCACCAATGATGCAATAGTTATTTTAAATAACAGGGGACAATTTATCGAAGCCAATGAAGCTGCATGTCATTATATCGGGTATTCAAAGGAAGAATTTTTAAAACTTTCTTTTCCGGAAATAATGAATATTGCAGTCACTCCCGAAAATTTTCATGAAAGAATGTCTGAAATAAAAAAGAACATTCAAAATGTACGTGAAGTTGAAATAATAACAAAAAACAAGGTAGTTTTAAATGTGGAACTTAGCAGCAGGCATATTATTTATAGGGGAGAAGAATGCATTCTTTCAATTGCCCGTGAAATTTCCGAGAGAAAAAATTTGGAAAGAAAAATATTGAATACCATAATTGAAACAGAAGAAAAAGAGAGGGAACGTTTTGCCAGGGATTTGCATGATGGACTAGGTCCTTTATTATCAACCATAAAATTATATCTTAGGCTATTAACTAGGGATAATGATATTATTGGAAAGGAAAAATTAGTTTGCGATTCCTTTGAAATGATTGATGAAGCTATTCAAAATATAAAACTTATTTCCAATAATATCAGCCCGCATATTTTGAATGATTTTGGGCTAAAGGCCGCTATATCATCATTTTGCAAAAAGTTAAATATTCCCAATTACATGAGGATTAACTTTTCTTCAAACATTAATGAAACACGATTTGACAAAAACGTGGAGATAATCATTTACAGGATAATTAAAGAGATGATTAATAATACGATGCGTCATTCTTCGGCCAATAAATTAAATATAAAGTTGAACCTGGATAATGATTATCTCAAAATTCAATATAGTGATAATGGTATTGGATTTGATGGTTCCGATTTTCTTTCCCGGAAAAGTAAAGGAGTAGGATTTTTCAATATAAACAATAGGTTGAAATCAATTAATGGTAAAATGCAAGTGAACAGCCAACTGGGCAAAGGTGTTCATATTGAAATCCAAGTGAAACTTTAGGATTTAAATTCTTGTTTTCGCAAGAAATGTAAAAAAAAGCAGTTTAATAACTGAATTTTATTTAAATTTGGACTTCAAACTCTTTTTCTTAATAAAATTACATGCCTTTATAGAGCACTTAAGCTAAGATAATGATAAAAAGGAGATTAATGAATGTCAAAATACCAAGTTGTAATAGTTGATGATCATACATTATTTAGAAAAGGTCTTAATGCCTTAATCGAACATATTCCAAATGTGGTTGTAGTTGGTGAAGCATCTAATGGACTTGATTTTTTGGAATTATTAAAAGTGAAAAAGCCAGATTTGGTTTTGATGGATATTAACATGCCAAAAATGAATGGCATTGAAGCTACGAGGGAAGCGGTTAAAAAATATCCTGGTTTGAATGTAATAGCACTATCCATGTACGGGGATGAATTATATTATCATAAGATGATAGAAGCAGGAGTCAAAGGATTTCTTTTAAAGGATGCTGATTGTTCCGAGCTGGAAGATGCAATATTTCACGTGATCAACGGGCGCAATTATTTTTCACAGGAATTGCTTCAAAATGTAATTGCTAGCTTGGAAAATAAGAAAGATATGAATGAACCCATATCTAAAATAAAATTATCTAAACGTGAAATCCAAGTTGTCAGCCTTATTTGCATGGGGTTATCTACCCAGCAAATAGCAGAAAAATTGTTCCTTAGCAAGAGAACAGTAGATAGGCATAGGGAAAACCTTCTTCTTAAAACCGGGTGTCGTAATACAGCCAGTTTAGTAATGTATGCTATTAAAAACAAGCTTGTTAATGTTTAAACAATGTAAATATTTCACAAAAAATTAGTGCTAAGGCATATTAAGTTATCTATCATGTATATCGATGTTAGTATTGAAAGAAATAATAATTATCATTACGAAGTGGAAAATCTAATTTAGTTTAAGAGTTAAACGATAATTATGGAGGATGAGTTAATATATAAAATAGGAATAGGTTTAATCCAAGGTATTGGTAGCATCAATGCCAAAAAATTAATTGCTTACACAGGCGGGATTGAGGCCGTATTCAAGGAAAAGAAAGAGCATTTGATGAAAATTCCCGGAATCGGGAAACAACTCGTTCAAGAAATCAAGAGTAAAAAAGTTTTAGAAAAAGCTCATAAAGAAGTTGAATATGTTCTAAAGAATCATATCAAGGTTTATTTTTACACGGATCCTGGTTACCCGGGAAGATTGAAAAATTGTCCCGATGGCCCGGTAATTTTTTACTTTGAAGGAAACGTGGACCTGGATCATTCCAAATCATTGGGAATAGTGGGTACAAGAAGCGCTACATTTTACGGACGGGAAAATACATTTAAAATAGTTAAGGAGCTAAAGGATCGTGAGCATGATGCTCTTATTGTTAGTGGGTTAGCGTATGGGATAGATGCTTTTGCCCATAAAGCAGCCCTTGACAACGGTTTAAAAACAATTGCTGTTCTAGGGCATGGATTAAATACCATTTATCCTTCCCAACATAGGTCCTTGGCAGAGAAGATAAAAGATCAGGGCGGATTGGTAACCGAATTTTCAAGCACCATAACTCCGGATAGGGGGAATTTCGTAAGGAGGAACAGGGTAATAGCAGGATTATCGGATGCTATTGTGGTGGTTGAATCAGCTGTTACAGGTGGAGCCTTGATAACAGCTGAAATTGCTAATTCTTATAATAGGGATGTATTTGCCTTCCCGGGTAAAATTAAGGATAAATATTCTGTAGGTTGCAATAAATTAATTAAAGCCAATAAAGCTGCCCTCATTGAAGGGGTAGATGATATCGAGTATTTGTTGGGATGGGATCAAAAAACTGCTGTACCAAGGCAAACAGAGCTGTTTATCGAATTATCGGATGAGGAAAGTCTCGTTTTAACGATGCTCAAAGAAAAAGGAGGATTGTCGATTGATTTATTGATGGCAAAAGCTAGCTTACCAATGAGTAAAATATCCCCGATCCTTTTAAACTTGGAATTATCTGGCCTGGTAAAAAGCCTTCCAGGGAAAATATACGAGGCATATTAATTGTTAACCAAGGGATTACGGGGGTGTATTAAGGTAATGAACAGGAGAAAGGTTAAAGACCATTTAAAAATCACTTGAATTTGTTTATATATCATGAATTAACTTTTAAAAATGATAATCAATAAAAAAAATAAACATGTTTTATATTGACACGCACGCTCATTTATTTTTAGAACAATTTGACAATGATCGCGAACAAGTAGTTAAAAATGCAATAAAACAGGGGGTGGGAAAAATCATCTTGCCAAACGTTGATTTATCTACCATGGAGCCAATGCTGGAATTAAGTAAGAAGTTTCCCAAGGTATGTTACCCGGCTGCAGGAATTCATCCAACTTCTGTAAAGGAAAATTATCTTGAAAAAATTGAAAAAATAAAACAGTGGATAAAAAAGGAAGAATTTATTGCTATCGGGGAAATTGGCCTTGACCTTTATTGGGATAAAAACTATTTGGAACAACAAAAAAAAGGATTCAAGCTCCAGTTGGAAATGGCGAAGGAAAATCAATTACCAGTTATAATACATACCCGTGAGTCTTTTGATGAAACCATCAACATATTGAGTGAGTCCGCCGACCCTTCTTTAATGGGCGTTTTTCATAGTTTTACCGGTAATTTGATACAAGCAAAGCAGATCATGGAATATGGGTTCATGATTGGTATAAACGGGATCGTTACTTTTAAAAATGCAGGTCTTGATAAAGTGGTAAAAGAGATTGACCTTGATTATTTATTATTAGAAACAGATTCTCCCTATTTAGC
>CAZOSQ010000247.1:0-5588 GCA_964582245.1 uncultured Bacteroidales bacterium
AATGGGGGAGGAATTCGAATAGGGCTTGAGGATAATATATACTTTGATAGCGAAAAAATTAAAAAAGCGACTAATCTTATGATGCTTGAAAGGATGAACAAAATTACAGGGTATTTAAATATCAGTCCGTGCTCTCCAAAGGAAACACGGGAAAAGTTAAATCTAATGATAGGAAATAAATGATGATTACTCAATGATTTATTTTATAACTACGGCCGGTAATACACAAACTATTTCGTCTTTTTTTAATACATGGGGGAAGAAATTAAAGAAACAAATAAGACTAATTCCCTATGAAAAATTACTGCGTTGCAAGACTATTTCTTCCGGAACTTATTTTTTTTGTGACTTGGATTTGCTTAATGATGAGCAGCTTAAATTTGCCAGGTCGTTTTATCTTGAATTAAAAAAATACCCGGAAAGTTACCGAATGTTAAATGAACCTGTGATTTCGGCCAATCGGGTTCAATTACTTGACAAATTGTTTCAGGAGAAAATAAATTCATTTCGTTGTGTATCGTTAACGGAAATTCCAGATGATCTACAATTTCCGGTTTTTATTAGGCATGGAATAGATCACAGTGGCAAAATTTCAAAAATAATTTACGATAACAATGAGATGAAAATAATTATAAATAGGGCAATCAACCAGGGATTACCCAAAGATGAAATATTTATTACTGAATTTGTAGATACAGCAATAGATGGTAAAATCTATAAAAAATATTCTGCCTTTGTTTTAGGTGATACAATTTTGCCGAGACACATTTTTTATAGTAACGACTGGATGATCAAGAGAGCAGATTTGACTAGCAAGAAAATTGTCGATGAAGAGTTCGAGTATATAATAAATAATCCTCATAAGGAATTTCTCAGGAAGGTTGCCAAAACTGCAAATATCGATTATGGCAGAATCGATTACAGCATGAAAGATAATCAACCTGTAATTTGGGAAATCAATCCAAATCCGATGATTGCCAGCAGTTCAAGTTTAAAAAAACCGCAAAGAAAAAAAATCCATGAATTTTTTGTATCCCGTTTTATTGCTTCTTTAGAAAAAATAGATATTAAGCTCAAAGATAAAACCTTACCAAACCCTCTTTTTGAATCAGAGTTGTTTAATGAAAATATGCAGGAAATATTTCCGTTCAATGATATAGAATACCATATTACCACGCGTTACAAGTCTTATAAATTCATTTTATTATATTATTTTTATTCTTTAAGAAATATTTTTAAAAATTGAAATGGGGAATCTTATTATTCGAAAAATCAAAGGCGATGAAATAGAGTCCGCCATGAAAATCCTTGAAAAATGGAATATGGCACCACGTAAAGCCACCTCCGAGAATCCTTATCCTGAAAGAGACTCATTAATACAGGAAAATACTTTTGTGGCTTTAATGGGCGAAGAAATTGTGGGAGTTTGTAGTTATCTCATTTTATCTGAAGAAGAAACTGAAACTGCTTCACTTGCAGTAGATCCTAAATATAAAGGAAAGGGAATTGGTTATGCCTTACAGTTAGCCAGGTTAAAAGAGATGAAAGAAAGAAGTTTTAAACGTGTTCATACTGAAACGGATCGTCCTGAAACTATCGACTGGTATATCAGAAAATTTGGCTATAAGGTGGTGGGGACAAATCCTAAGAAACACGATTTTAGTTTGAAAAATGTAGACCATTGGACAGTGCTGAAACTCGATCTTGAAAATATTAATCTTTAGGGACTTTACTTCAGACTACAGTTTTTACAAGCCATATACGATTCGCACCATTCCGATTTGCAACTGACGTTTTCATCAGACAAACGGAGCAAAATTCTTTCCAATTTCTGCCATTTTCGTCCTGTAATATAAACTAAATCATTTTTATTAAGGTCAATGGGTAAATATGCAATACTATTCTCCCATTTTTTCTTTGACAGAAAAATATTTTCAGACTTCATTCCTCCATTTATGCTTCATGTTTTAAAAACTTCTTCCATGTCGCCTATAAAAATTGCATGAGTAAAAATTTTTGCTATGTTCCTCCCATGTTCCAAATACTTTTCCCTGGAATTGTCGTTGAGGTAAGCAATACCTCCCATTATGATAAATTTTCGTTTGGCATTTGTATTTTCGATTAAATCGAATGCTGGGATAAGGGAATCAAGAGTTGCTTTATAAAAGTCCCCAACTACTGAGGTTCCGTTTTTCAATTTATATAGCTCCATTCGTCCGGGCGCTGGGGTCATTTTACTAAGATTGGCCAATGAAATATTTTCATCAATGCCTAGTTTTGTTGCTACACCAAAACCTGCAAGCAAAGAATAAGTAAGTTTCTGATTGAAAAGTCTGGCATAAAGCTGGTACTTTTCATTTTTCCATTTAAATGTAATATTCAAACCATTTTCCAGGTTACAAATTGATGATGTACAATGAATATCATTCCCATCCTGAAATCCATAGGTTGAATAATTCAATTCCGAATTCATAACTTTTTCAGTCACTCTTTGGTCGTCACCATTCGCAAATACATAACCATTTTTTCTTACATATTTTAGTATTTGCGCTTTTTCTGTTTTGATATGTTCAATTCCTTTAAAATTGTGCAAATGATCACGTCCAACTGAGTTGAAAACGACGATGTCAGGTAAAATTGTTCTTCCTATTTTATTCATTTCTCCGGGCTGTGAGATTGCAACTTCAATTATTTTACTGGAAGCAAACGGATTAGTCATAAGAATAGAAAAAGACAATGCCCCATATTGATTTGAAATTGCCGGATCGGTATTTTTTACACAAGCCGCTGTTTTTATCGCTTTTACGGTTGTGGTTTTTCCTAATGAGCCAACAATCGCAACTATTTTTACTCTCTTTAAAAAAGTCCTTCGATATATAAAAGCCAGGTAATACCAGAGTTCCTAGGTGTGATGAATTAAACGGACGGACAATTCTTTACGTCCACTGGAAGTTTGTAAAAATTTTATAGCTTTCTTTATTTTTACCATTGGGAATGCTTTTTACGAATTTTGAATTTTAAATTAGTTTAGTTATGCCAGTAACTATGCTCCGGGCTTCATTCGTAAAAATACCTTCAATTTTCAATAATTGGCAAATTTGGTATAAATCTAAAATTTTAAAGCTGTCAGGCATATTTTCTATTTCTGATTTTTCAATTTCATATATGGAGTATTTTGAGATATTTTTAAAGAACCGTCCTCCTTCTTCGGATTGGTAAAATTCAATCAGGCATTTACCATTGACAGAAAAATTATTGCTTGTCTCAAGAAAATCGAATTGAATTGTAGGTGCTAATTGAATAAAGTTAGTAAAGCCAATTTCAGGACGCTCTCTGAAAACAAATTTCATTTCTCCTTTTTCTGCAAAACATAAAAGAACAATTAATTCTTGTGATTGCTTAGTGATAAGTGGTTGTCCCCAGGCAGGAATTTCGCGGTCGTCCAGTTCAATGTTGAAAAATTGAATACCATGATTAAGAATATTTTTTGATGATATTCCTTTTTCTGAAAAAAACCAGTTTTGAAGCTTCGAAATGCCCGTTATTGAAACATTAAAATGTTTTTCTTTTCTTGTTTTATTAATACTTTGGATAATAGGGCTTACATCGTTTTCCTTATTATTGAAATAGGATTTCAAGAAGGGATTGTAAGATTTTGATAAATATTTTTTTTGAATGATCCGATCCTCGATTAATAAAGAAAAAACTGATTTAAAATCAGTATTGTAAAGGTAATCTTCATGCAATGATTCGATTATTTCTTCGAGGTAAAACCATTTATATTTTTCTTCTTCAATTTTTATGAGTTTCTCATCTATGTGAATTATTGTATTGAGGTTGTATTTATTAAAAAAGCGCGTTCCCTGTTCCGATTGTTTAAGTTCAATTTTTTTGGGATAATTGACATCCAGAAAGTATTCAATATATTTTTGATTCTTCCCATGATGTTTTGAGGTATAGTTTGATTTAGTGGCCTGAACCGATGGCCCAATTTGTGTGAGGCCGACATTTCCTGGTTCTGATTTTGCCTGCAATAATATTTTTGTTCCAGTTTTAGTCTGGTTTATAATAAAACCCAATATTCCAATTTCTGGTTGATTTATCAAGGGTAATTCATTGAATTTGTCAATCATTAATGGCGATTTCACAGCTATAACGGAGAAAAATGCCTGATCGAATCGTTCAATTACATCCGTTTCTTCATTATATTTCCAACCATCCATTTCTCTTAAAGAAACGTTTTCAATTTTGTATTTTATGTGTGTTTTGTAATCAGATATCCATGATTTGATATTCATAACTTGTCTTTCAAATTCTCTTTTGCGACATTTATAATATAATTTATATCATGCTTTTTCAATGAATCTTCGCCAGTTCTCTTTTTTAAGGATTCTCTCATTTTTGCTCCTCTTTTCTGCAATAAAACATCGAATAATAATGAGTGGGTATCAATACCAGTGTAATAATATAAATAAGCGGTAATTTTATTGACAATAATATCATAAATTACATTAAAAGTAAATTGTAAAAATCTATTTGCGCCTTTTCTCTTCCAGTTATTTTTTGTATGTGTTAATTGGGTTAAATTTTTATTTTTCAGCTTTTTATTGAGTGCTTTTTGGTTCTTAATTAAATGAAAAATCAGTTCATATTCGTTACCGAAATAGGAGTAACGATTTTTCTCGATCGCTAAATGAGGAATCATTCGTATACATGTTATTTCTTCAGGGAAAATGAATTTTGCTCCCGACCTCCAGGCTCTCATGATAAAGTCTTGAATTGGATATCTATGTAGCTCAACAGATTGCTTCCAGTAACCAACTTTTTGGGCAAGTGAATTTTCTAAAACCCATGTGCTGCATGGTTCAAAGTGTGTAAAATGTGCTGCAAAAGTCCAATATGGTTTTATGTTTTTTACACTGGCTTTTTCAATAACTGGTTGATTGTTTTTTGTTTTTGAATACAATGCACTTCTTCCAACATAAAAATTTCCTCTCAGTTCTTTTAATTCTTGCAGCGCTTTTTCCAAATGGTTTGGTAACCAAATATCATCGTGATTTAAGAAAGCGATAAACCTGGTTTCGGCAAGTGCAATGCCAATACTGTTGCCCCCAGACTGCTCCCCAAAACGATACGGATTATTATAGTAGGAGATTCTTTCATCATTAAAGGCATTTATAATTTCTTTAGTTGAATCGCTGCAATTATCACCGATAACGTATGCAATCCAATTTTCGAAACTTTGATTTAATACACTAAGTAAGCAATATCGCAATACTTTTGGTCTGTTGTAAGTAGGAATAATAATAGAGAGCTCAGGTTGAATTGTTTTGTTTGTATTCATTAATTAAGCAATGATTTTTAAAAAATTTTAATATAAGGTTTTTAAAAACTGGGTCACTAAAATTAATTGAGTTGAATTTTTTAGTGACATTTTTAATTCAATACAATTATATTCTATTTTTGCATTCAATTCAAAAATCAGGATAAACAAATGGCACAGGAAGATATTTTCAAAAAGCTGGTGGCACACTGCAAAGAGTATGGTTACGTTTTTCAGAGCAGCGAAATTTACGATGGGCTGGGCG
>CAZOSQ010000248.1:0-5564 GCA_964582245.1 uncultured Bacteroidales bacterium
CTTTGATATTTATTAGTTAAGAAAAAAAGTCAATAAATAATTCACCATCACAGTTTTGATTAAATATTACCGATAAGGAGGTTAATATTTTATTATATTTTCATTTTTAATGATACAAATATTTTGATCCCATTCCATTCGGTGAATTAAGAAAATCTACATTAGAACGACTTAAACACAATCTTATTAACCAAAAAAAGTAAAGTACTATGCAAATTCATCATATTTCAGATTATCAATTAGTAAAACAATTTTTAAATGGAGATTCTGCAAGTTTTGAAAAATTAATGAAGCGGCATCAAGATAGGGTTTATACTTATATTATGCTAATGGTAAAAGATCAGCAACTGGCAGAAGATATATTCCAAGATACCTTTATTAAGGTTATCAATTCTTTAAAAGCAGGAAAATATACTGAAGATGGAAAATTCGTAAGTTGGGTAACCAGGATTGCTCATAACTTGGTAATTGATTATTTTAGAAAAAGTAAACAAATGAGAATGGTATCCAACGAAGATAAAGAATACGATCTTTTTAATTCAAAAGATCTTTCAGATTCAACAGTGGAAGAAAATATTATTGCCGATCAAATAACCAGGGATCTTCGTAAAATAATTAATGAACTTCCTGAAGATCAAAAAGAAGTAATTTTACTAAGACATTTTAGTGGATTAAGCTTCAAGGAAATTGCCGACCAAACAAACGTTAGTATTAATACGGCACTGGGTAGAATGAGATATGCTATCATAAATCTCAGGAAAATTATTGAAAAGAAAAATATAAACCTGGCTATTTAATAGCCGGGTTTATATTAATTATTCATTCAAAAGGTCAATATTTTACCTCGTATTTAATTTTTCACATTCCTGTCTTTATAAATATTTAAGTACCCGGGTAAAAATAAGTTATATTACTATTATCTCGTTTTATTGATCTTTAACAGTTATATCCCTTTTCCTGTCATGAAATGAATATATTTTTGGCACAATTGTTGTAAGTTATTAATTTTCAAAATAGAAATTAACATAATTTAACTTATAAATACACAAAATAACACCAGTATATTTGTAAAAATAAACAAATTTGGTTAATTTCGTATTAATAAATTAAACTAATCGTAATAAAAGGGAGGCTGCTTATCGGGTAAAAAATTACTCACTTATTAATCATTTAAAATAGAGGAGGTAGCTTTGAATACTCGAAATTTATCAGACTATGAACTCGTAAAACAGTTCGTAAAAGGGAATACGGTTAGTTTTGAAAAATTAATGAATCGTCACAAGAACAGGGTTTATACTTATATATTTCTTATTGTTAAAGACGAGCAACTAGCTGAAGATATTTTCCAAGACACTTTTATCAAAGTAATTAAATCTTTAAAAGCTGGTAAATATACCGAAAATGGTAAATTTGTCAGTTGGGTGATACGAATAGCCCATAACTTGATCATTGATTATTTCCGGAAAGGGAAACAAATGAACATGGTTTCAAATGAAGATAATGAATATGATCTTTTCAATTCAAAAAATTTCTCAGATTCCACGGTAGAAGACAATATGATTTCTGATCAAATAACCAAGGATATTCGTAAACTTATCAATGAACTTCCGGATGATCAAAAAGAAGTGATTCTTTTAAGACATTATGGTGGTTTAAGTTTTAAAGAAATTGCGGATCAAACCAATGTAAGTATTAATACAGCACTTGGAAGAATGAGGTACGCCCTCATAAATCTCAGGAAACTAATTGAAAAGAAAAACCTAAGCCTGACTCTCGATTAGAGCCAGGTTTTTTTCTCCATGTAATAATATTTTTTTCGTCTCAAGCGTTTATTATAATATCAGGATATTAGAAAACAAAAATCTGGTTTTGCCTATGGACGAAAATTATACCCTATTTTACCTTTTTAACAACTTTCAAGACACTGATAATGAATTGTTTACTTTAAACAAGTTGCTTAAAGAGGATGAGAAAATTTCCAAGCTCATGGAAAAAGTGAAATACACCCCACGTAAAAGTGCGATTGAAAAAATTTTAAATTTTTCAAAATTGGTAACAACTACAAAGTGCTAATTTTTTTATTTTATTTATAAAAGCTGTTTTTATTAAAACAGCTTTTTTTATTTTACATAATGAAGCAAATAAATTGAATGCACAGCCAAGATAGCGGCTGTCTCTGTCCGATACCTGTTTTCTCCCAATGTAACCTCCCGGTATCCTTGCTTGATAGCTGTTTCCACTTCCGTGTTATCAAAATCACCTTCGGGTCCAATTAGAACAGTTAAATTGCCACCGGGTCGACACGCACTAACCAATGTCAACTTTATTCCCTGATGACAATGTGCTATAAATTTTTGACCTTTTATATCCCTTTTTAGAAATTCTTCAAGCGAAACCATTTCATTAATCCTTGGAAATTTACATTTAATTGATTGTTTCATAGCTGCAACAGCTATTCGTTCCAACCTATCTAAACGTATATGCTTCCTTTCCGAATTTAAACTGGAAACTGGAGTTATTTCATCTATCCCAATTTCTGTTGCCTTTTCTATAAAAAATTCAAAACGCTCGATATTTTTAGTAGGTGCAATTGCCAAATGAAGGTGATACTTTCTTTCAACTTCTTTTTTTGAACTTATTATTCTAAATTGACATTTTTTAGGGTTGGGATCAATAATTTCTGCTTCATAATAACCTCCTTTCCCATCAACACATATAATTTTATCATTTTTTTTAAGTCTCAAAACATTCACACAATGTCTTGACTCTTCTAAAGGCAGTATAAAATCCTGTTCATCGATAAAAGGTGTGTAGAAAACATGCATATCATTTTATTTTTTCAAATATTTGAATAGTTAAATTCTTGTTTAAAAAATCTCGGCATTTGGTCTATGATCCTTTTTCCACGGTCAAATCTTTGTCACAGGGCTACATTGTATCACTTGCAAGGAATTACATGTTATCCTAGGTAAAACTACTTCTAATCAAGAAATATGATACATCTTTGCCGGAAATACTTATTAGTCCGGGAAAATGAAATTTAAATATAGTTTCTTTGCTGGAATCAGAAAAATAAAATATATTCAAGATTGTAAAATTATTCATCTATAATAGAAATCTAATGGTAAAACTTATTTTACTCCTGTCTTGTTTAACATATCTTTTAGGGTTGAATGCATCTCAAAAAGAAATACCCGAAAAAAAAGAAATAATGTTAATTACTCTTGAGTTAGTGCCTAACTCTAAAGACACTGCCTTTTTTTACCTTCCCTTGATCGCTAAAACCTTTAGTGGAAAAATAATAAATCATTCTCCTGATTCTTTCGTGTTCACTATTATAAATGATTCCCTGGATAGGACCATGTATTTTTTAAAAAAACTTGGTAAAATAAAAAACTACGAATCAAAAACAATTGATATTACGGTTAAGTACAACAAGGTAAATTTATTAGTGGATTCCTTGCAAATAAAATATAATCAGATAGAAAAGGAACTGATTGAAGCTCAACATCATGAAGAAGCTGAAATGGTCGAAAAAAAATTATTAATAATCCAAGATCAATTAAAACCGTTAAAGAAAGAACTTGATGAAATGAATTATCATATCTATCATCCTCAACTAATTTTATCCCTCCATGAATATTGAGGATGTCCTAATTAATAAGAACCATTGATAAATAAAAATGAGGAATTTCCTCCTTCATTGCAAAATCATGAAATAGAAGCTGCACCAAGTTTGGCTTAAACAACAAAGGTATTTTATTTTAAAATGAAAAGAATCGGATTACTATCAGATACACATGGAAACCTTGATGACACGGTATTTAAATATTTTAAAGAATGTGATGAAATATGGCATGCCGGTGATATTGGCCATATTGATGTAGCAAATAAACTCTCATCATTTAAACCTTTAAAAGCCGTTTATGGAAATATAGATGGTACAGAAATTAGAAGCTCGTACACGAAATTTTTAATCTTCACGTGCGAGGAAGTAAAAATAGTGCTTACTCATATAGGAGGTACGCCGGGAAAATATGAACCTTCTTCTCGGAAAATTATACAAGATTTACATCCAAAACTATTCATTTGTGGCCATTCTCATATTTTGAGAGTAAAATATGATCAAAAATATAATCTTCTCTATATGAATCCCGGGGCAGCAGGGAACCAGGGTTTTCATAAGGTAAAAACATTAATCCGGTTTACAATTAATAAACTGGAAATAAAAGACCTTGAAGTCATCGAATATCCTAGAAACCAAAATTATCCTTGATTAAAAAAAAGTATACCTCCAAAAAATCTTCTTAAATTTTCTTAAAAAAATCCACCCGTTTTCATTCCTTAAAAATTTTATCTTTCGAGGCGGAATCTAAACCATTATTTAAAAGTCAAAATCAGGTTCTTCTTCAAATTCTTGTGTCGTTTTAAATCTTCTTAAAGCCCACCTGAATTTTTCCTCAGAGGCTATCAAGTAAATATATGAAGTCTCATTTCCTTTCACTTTCATTTTACGATCCTTTGGTTTTAATTCTTGGATAGAATTAACATACTCTAAGTTTGATGAAAGGGTATGTAAAACCCCCCTTGTATACCCAAAGTAATACCACTTTTGATTATCAATTTTCAAGAAGATATTAAATAAATCTCCACTGCGTTTTTTCACAATTTGCACGAAGCCATCAACTTGTTTATTAATTTGAACTCCATCAATACTACCTATACCTATTTTCCCTGAAGATCGATAGGATCGTGTTCCTTGATCCCAATTAAGATGTAATTGGTTAAGGAAAAGGGTGTATTTCAATTCTTTCGGGATTTTCTTATAACTACCATGCATGATCAAATCTTCAGCCAGTACTTTTGATGCCTCAACACCCACCAGTTCTTTCACACCTTTCTTGTATAATTCCCTATTTAAATCCACTCCTTCTAATTCAGGTAAACTATCTAGTTCATTCGACATTATCTCAAGTGATTTTGAATTGATAAAGAAGTTAAGACCCAACATGACGTCCATTTGAAGAGAAGCAGAATCCATATTATAATTTAATTCCCCTACCGTGGTCAAAGAAACTTGACCAGCATCAATTCCCAGGTTTATTTTTCCTTCACCATATTGGTAGCAATCGAATCTGTTAAAAGCCAGATAATTACCAGGTAATGACCGGTCTAATAATTTTTCCTTGCTTGCTAGACGAAATTCTTTGCTTCCAAGTTCATAAAACAATTGTCCCTTTGAAGTACATATGTACTGGTCACTATAATTTTTACGAAAACTAAAAAAGGTTGGGAAAACATGAATGGAATCATTAGCAATCATGGGGCCTGCATAGATGTTATTATTGTTAAGATCGACTGGCTCACCAGGAACAGGAATAAAAATTAAATTAGGATTAATCTCTGATTCAAAAGCTAACCAATTGTGGCCAATAGGTTTACAAACGTGTTGAAGACGTACAGCACCCTTGTAATCAAAAAATTGTTTTTGAGCATGAAGGTATGTTCTACCCTGGAATTGGTATACCGGACTTAAAAAGAAGCTATCTTCCTCGCTAATATAA
>CAZOSQ010000249.1:0-5557 GCA_964582245.1 uncultured Bacteroidales bacterium
ATTGGTTAAGGCCACCAGTTGCAAACTGGCGGCAGGGGGGGGGCTGCTTATGCCATGTTCCGTAAACTCACATCGCAACACAGCCAACCGCTGTCGTGTTAGGCTCGCCTGCTGGTCGCTACGGGCTTCGGCTGAATTTGTTTTATATGCCTCCGGCAGGCAGGTAGCCTTGTATGTTCCGCTATCGCTTCACATATATGGCACAAGCCACATTCGTCCCTCATGCTAAAGCTTCCACCACCCTTGCTCCACTCGCGGGACGGCTCGCGAAAGCTTGTCCGATGTCCACAACCCGTTCATTCCCCACTCATTGCAGCCCCCTGCTGGCGCGAGCTTGTAGCTCGTGCCAACTATTTTTTAAATTTTAATAATAATTATCAGGAAATTTATATTTTATGAGTATAAGTCGAAAGTATAAATTTTATAATTCGGAAGGTATTTATTTTGTTAGCTTTGCTACTGTGTATTGGTTAGATGTATTTTGTGTGCAAACAACATTCTGTCGCTTTTATAGAAAGTTTGGAATATTGCCGAAACAGTAAAGGTATGGAACTGTTTGCCTACTGCATATTGCCAAGCCATGTTCACTTAATTTTTCGGGATAAAAATAATTGATCCCGGCAAACTTATTAAGGAATTAAAAACATTTACATCAAAAAAGTTACAGGAACTTATTGTCGAAAATCCGCAAGAAAGCAGGAAAGAATGGTTGTTATGGATGATGGAGAGGACAGGAAAGAGGAATAGTAATGTTAAAAATCGGCAATTCTGGCAGCAACATAATAAACCAATTGAATTATGGAGTAATGAGGTTATTGAACCAGAAACTGGATTACATACATAATAATCCGGTTGGAGCTGGTTTTGTAACAGAGCCACAACATCGGAAATATAGTAGTGCGGCAAGCTTTTGTGGAGAAGTGGGAATAATTAAGTTGGACGGACTATAAGCACGAGCTGCAAGCTTGCGCCAGCAGGGGATGCAAGCCATATAGAATGGATTCTCAAGAAAAAACAAAAATTCAAAATTTGAAATGATGGATTATAAGTCCATTCACTTTACTGGTGCCGAATGTATAGCATCTACATTCCAAGAAGGGGCATCTAATATTGCGGGAATAATTTGTCCAGGAGTTTCCACTACTTGCCATATTTGATCATGGATATCGTTCATAAATCTTTCCTTCACCATTTTAGCTAACATTTTTAAGAAATCATCATAAAAATGATCCGTGTTTAATATGATGATAGGTTTGGTGTATTGTCCCAGTTGTTTTAAAGTAATGGCCTCGGTCAATTCATCTAGTGTGCCGCAACCTCCTGGCAGGGCAATTACAGCATCCGTATCCTTGATCATGATTTTTTTTCGATCATACATGTTGTCTACCTTGATCATTTGGTTGACCTTGGTGTATGCCCATTTCATGTTCACCATGAAACGAGGTATAACCCCTGTTATTTGTCCATTTTCTTCCAATATGGCATCTGCTACAGCTCCCATTAATCCTATACCACCACCGCCATAAACCACGGATATCCTTTCCCTGACCAGCAGTATACCTGTTTGAAAGGCCGCGGATATATATTTTTTATCTACCTGATTGCTGGATGCGCAAAAAATACAAACTTTTTTGATCATCTGGATCGTTAAGTTCGAGGAAAGGTTGCTTTAAGCCGGTTAAGGTATAAAGCAACCTGTTTATTATTTATAATAATGCTTCTAATTTATTCACGAGATTGGATTTAGGAACAGCACCCACTTGTTTGTCAACTACCTCACCTTCTTT
The DNA here is from genome assembly GCA_964582245.1 of uncultured Bacteroidales bacterium. GTDB lineage: Bacteria > Bacteroidota > Bacteroidia > Bacteroidales > CAZOSQ01 > CAZOSQ01. The sequence goes on from CAZOSQ010000249.1 coordinate 1,788, forward strand.
AAAAAATAGGATGGTCGGGATATTGCGGATACCAAATTTTGCAGCCACACCCGGGTTGCTATCTACGTCTACTTTTCCAATAATTGCTTTTCCCTCGTATTCTTCAGACATCTCTTTCACGATGGGAGCGATCATCCTGCAGGGGCCACACCACTCGGCCCAAAAGTCAAGCATCACGGGTTGGGCGGTTTTACCAATAATTTCTTCAAAATTCGCATCAGTTATTTCTAAAGCCATAGTTTTAAATTTTAAATAAAACAATTTAATTATTTACTCGATATTCAAACTCTTTATTTTTTTCTAGAAAATTAATGAGGGATTCCGACAACCTGATCCCTTTGCTCCTTGAAAACATATCGACCACAATGTTTTCGGAAGCGTCATATATGATAAACTTTAACAAGACATTTCCAATATTGTTTTCATGCTGCTCTTTTAATTCATTAATTAAATCATCGGAAATATTTTGTATGGGAATTTTAAGACATATGCTCTTGATGAATTCCTCTTTCACATCAGATAGCATATGAATAGAATTAACTTTGAATTCTAATTCTTCATCATTTTTCCATGGTATCGCTTGAATTCTGCCTTTCAACAATAAAGAATACCCGCTGGAAAAGAAATTTTTGAATTGCATGAAATCCTTGGAGAACATGGTAATTCTAAATGAATCCGTGTAATCTTCAAGGATCATATTGCCAAAAGGTTTATCAGTTTTAGTCCTTCTTTCAGTGGCTTCTGTAACTAAGCCCGCGATGGTCACGTCTTTTCCCTTTAAACTTTCTAAGTCATTTAGAGCGGAAAGGGGTGTTATGTTCAAGTTTGAAAGTTCAAACCTGTATGTATCCAATGGATGCGCAGATAAATATATGCCGATAAATTCCTTTTCTTTATTTAGTTTCGTTAAAACAGGCCATTCTTCACAAGCTGTAATTTTTGGTCTTTCAACGGCATCGTTATAATCCTCTGATTCCCCGAACAAGGTCATGGTGTTGCTGGCCACGTTGGATTGCATTTTATTCCCATAGGATAAGAGACGATCGATAAATGGCAGGTTATTTTCTTCAATGAAAAAATGGTGTCTTTGAATTTCCGGGAAATTATCAAATGCGCCGGCAAGCACTAGTGCCTCGATATTTTTTTTATTGATACATTGTAAATTTACACGTTCAATGAAATTGTAGATATCAGAAAAAGCACCATTTTCTTCCCTTTCCCGCACTAAGAATTCTACGGCCGCTTCTCCTACATTTTTTATTGCTGTTAACCCGAACCTAATATTACCTTCTTTATTTACGGTAAATGTTCCGAAACTTTCATTCACGTCAGGACCAAGTACTTTAAGTCCCATCCGTCGGCATTCATCCATGAAAAAGGTAATCTTTTTTATATCATTGAGGTTATGGCTTAATACAGCGGCCATAAATTCGGCGGGATAATGGGCTTTCAAGAATCCTGTCTGGTAGGAAACATAAGAATAACAAGTTGCATGCGATTTGTTGAAAGCATAAGAAGCAAATTTTTCCCAGTCTTCCCAGACTTTCAATACTTTTTGTTTTTCCAGTCCATTTTTCTCACATCCCTCGATAAACTTAGGTTTTAAATCATCCATCATGGACTGGATTTTTTTACCCATTGCTTTTCTCAAGGAGTCTGCCTGTCCCCTGGAAAACCCGGCCATAATTCTTGACAATAACATAACCTGTTCCTGGTAAACAGTAATTCCGTAAGTTTCCTTAAGGATTTCTTCCATGATAGGAAAATCATAGATGATTTTTTTTCTTCCATGTTTCCTGTCGATAAACTCGGGTATATAATCCATTGGCCCCGGTCTGTATAGGGCATTCATGGCGATCAGATCCTCGAATTTCGTGGGTTTAAGTTCCTTCAGGTACTTTTTCATGCCATCGGATTCAAACTGGAACAGGCCCGTGGTTTCCCCATTTGCATAAAGTTCGTAAGTGACAGGGTCTTCTAGGGAGATATTTTCAATATCCACGTCAATTCCCTTTGAAAGCTTGATGATTTTAACCGTATCTTTGATAATAGACAAGGTCTTTAAACCGAGGAAGTCCATTTTCAAGAGGCCGATATCTTCCACGTGTTTTCCATCATACTGGGTCACGTAGGTTAATTCCGAATCTTTGGCCGTGCTAATGGGGATAAATTTTTCGAGGTCATCTTGCCCAATTATTACCCCGCAGGCATGGGTTCCTGTGTTCCTGACAGATCCTTCCAGGATTTCAGCGTATTTTAAGACGGATGAAATTTCCGGGGAACCATTTAATTTAAGTTTATTAAGTTCGGGAACTTCTTTATAAGCTTTTTTTAATGTAGTACCTGGTCGTTCAGGCACCAATTTTGCAAGTTTGTCGGCTTCATTCAAAGGGAGTCCCTGGACCCTGGCAACGTCTCGTATGGAAGATTTTGCAGCCATCGTACCGAAGGTAATAATATGAGCTACCCTTTTGGCACCATATTTTTTAACCACATATTCTAATACCTTGTCCCTTCCTTCATCATCAAAATCTATATCAATATCAGGCATCGAAATACGGTCGGGGTTTAAGAACCGTTCAAAAAGGAGCTTGTATTTTAGTGGGTCTATTTCTGTTATCCTAAGGCAATATGCCACTGCTGACCCGGCTGCTGATCCCCTTCCCGGGCCAACGGAAACATCCATCTCACGGGCCGCTTTAAGGAAATCCCAGACAATGAGAAAATATCCCGGGAAACCCATTCTTTTGATGGTTTCCAGTTCAAAGTCAATTCGTTCTTTAATATCTTCAGTGATCGTCTCCCATCTTGCTTTTGCACCCTCATAAGTAATATGTCTAAGGTAAGCGTCTTCATCCTCAAATTCGGAAGGAATTTCGAAATCTGGCATAATTGGCTTTCTATCCAGGTCATATTCTTCCACTTTCTCAAAGATTTCCATGGTAGTGCTTATGGCTCCTGGTAGATCAGCGAATAGTTGTTTCATTTCTGCCTGGGTTTTCAACCATTCCTGCTGGGTATATCTCATTCTTTTTTCATCATCAACATCTTTACCCGTGCTGATGCAGATTAACCGGTCATGAGCTGGTGCATCCTGTTCATTTATAAAATGCACGTCATTGGTAGCGATATATTTTATTCCTAATTCTTTAGATACTTGTAGGATTGCTTTATTAACGTAATCTTGAAATTCGAATACCTCTTTATTTTTATTAGGATCATTAGAAATATGACGTTGCATTTCTAGGTAATAGTCATCGCCAAAAATTTTTTTATACTTAAGTGCTACTTTTTTGGCAGTTTCAATATCCTGGTGGATCGCTGCCTGCGCAAATTCTCCTTGTATGCAGGCCGTGCAAGCAATTAAGCCTTCATGGTGTTCTGCCAAAAGATCCTTGTCAATACGCGGTTTATAGTACATCCCCTCCAACCATCCCAAGGAAACCATCTTAATAAGATTTTGGTATCCTTTTTCATTTTTGGCCAATAAAATAAGGTGATCGCTGGAAGAATCGATTTTTTCTTTATCAAAACGGGTTCTCTTGGCCACGTAAACTTCGCATCCAAGAATTTGTTTTATTCCCGCTTTTTTTGCCATTTTTTTAAATAATTTGGCTCCAAACATTTTACCCTTGTCGGTAATGGCCAAACCTTTCTTTTTTTCTGCTTTTGCTTTTTCAATTAATTTTTGGATTCCTTTAGCACCATCCAATTTTTTAAATTTTATATTTACGTTTAGATGTTCAAAACCAGTTTCCTTGGTTTTCTGG
>CAZOSQ010000250.1:0-5552 GCA_964582245.1 uncultured Bacteroidales bacterium
AATACTTTTTATGTCAATAGTAACCTACAGTTGTTGGAAGGAAAGAATTACTTCTGGCTCGTGTATGACATTAGCAATTCAGCTACACCTGGAAATGTAGTGGATGCAACCTGTTCATCCATTAATATCGGTGGAATTGAAAGAACTCCCCCTGTAACCTCACCATCAGGAAACAGGAGAATTTCAGATGACCTCAGCATGCCAGATGGATTAAGCAGTATTACAGTTTGTTCAGCCAATTTTTATGATAACGGGGGGAAATATTCAGATTATACCAATAATTCTAATGGCACCTTTACGATATATCCTTCGACACCGGGAGCTAAAGTAAAAGTGGTATTTAACAGTTTTATCACTGAATCTTCTTATGATTATTTAAGGATTTATAATGGAAATAGCACCTCTTCAGCTCTTGTAGGAGAATATGACGGAAATGTAACAATCCCAACCATTGTTTCCACTTCAACCGATGGTAGTTTAACATTCAGGTTTACTTCTGACGGGAGTGTTACAAGGTCAGGTTGGGATGCAGATATATCTTGCGAAATGGCGTCACCCATGGCTTATAATAGTTGTAATATAACCCAAAATACTGGATTGGTTTATGCGTCGGCAACAGATGAACATGTCTTAAAACTCTCGGTAGATATGACAGGAACCTTAAATCCTCTTTCACAGAATTCATTCACATTCACCACGAATGGTACAACAAGTGTCACTGACATTAGCAATGCAAAGGTATATTTTACTGGAAGCAGTGATTCATTTAGCAAAACAAACCAGTTTGGAAATATTGTTTCCAATCCCAATGGAACCTTTACCATTACAGGTAACCAAACTTTGTCCGAAGGGAGTAATAATTTCTGGCTCACTTACAGCCTATCACCCGCGGCAGTAGACGGTAATATAATAGATGCTACCTGCACGGGCCTGGTAATCGGTGGTCTAACTAGAACTCCTGCAAATCCCAATCCCAGTGGATCAAGAACCATTGTGAATATTGGCACTCCTATTGCATTGCCATGGACAGAAGATTTTGAAGATGTGTCGCCAATTACTGAATTCACAACCAATGAACCAGTTATTAATGGAATTCATGAATGGGGATATCAAAAAACCAATTACGGAAGGTTACGTTTCAGTGCCGGTAGTGGTTTTTATCATTCAGGAAATCACGCTGCTACCATGGACGCAAATACCAGTGGGGGATATTCTCAAAATTATTTGTATTCCACTTTAAATTTATCTAATTACGCCAGCTCGAAACACCTTGAATTATCATTTTATTACATGCAACATGGTGATGAAGGAGATAATGGTGATAAAGTTTGGATCAGGGGAAGTAATACAAGTACTTGGATAGAATTATATGATCTCGGTGCCAATGCAGTTTCTGATGGAGTTTGGCAGGAAGTTTCCAGTTTAGATATAGATTCGGTGTTGGATGCCAATGGCCAGACCATCAGCTCCACTTTCCAACTGCGATTTGGCCAATATGATAACTACCAGGCTACAAGCACTAATCTAAGCGATGGAATAACCGTGGATGATATCACGATCCAAGAAGTTATACCTGTTCCAATGCAATACGTGAGTAGCAGTGTCAGCCAGAATTTAAATACCGATGTAAACATAAATTCTGTCGATAATGAAATTTTAATGATCGAAGTAGAAACCTCGGGTAGTTATTCACCTTTAAATATATCAAACTTTACTTTGAGCACGAACGGATCGACTAGACCTGCTGATATTTCGGCAGTTAAAATTTACCATACCGGTTCATCCAGTACTTTTTCAACAAGTAACCAGTTTGGTACAACTTATTTCAATCCATCCGGTACATTTACCATGTGGGGATCTAATACTTTGGTTGAAGGTAAAAACTATTTCTGGGTCGTGTATGATGTTAGTAATTCAGCATGGGCAGGAAACTTAATGGATGCCGAATGTAAATCTATACAAGTTGGCGGCATGAACCAAGTCCCTGCAAATTCTGCACCCAGTGGCTATAGGGCAATTTCCAGTGATATAATTATGCCTTCAGGCCCAGGTAATAGTATTACTGCTTGTACTGCCAACTTCTATGACAATGGTGGAAATTCCTCGAATTATGCAAATAATTTCAATGGAATACTGACTATTTATCCTGCTACTCCCGGGGCTAAAGTAAAAATTGATTTTAATAGCTTTGTTTCAGAGAGTTCTTCTGATGTTTTGAAGATCTACAATGGAAATAGTACTTTTGCTCCTTTATTGGGTGAATATGATGGCACATCAACTATTCCAGCAATTTCTTCAACCTCGGCAGATGGTAGCTTAACCTTTGAGTTTGTTTCGGATGGAAGTGTCACCCGTTCAGGATGGGATGCTAGCATTTCTTGTGAAGTGCCTATCCAGATGGTATATAATAGCTGTACCCTTTCACAGGATAGCTCGGATGTTATTGCCGGTTCTACTGATGAACTTATTTTGAAATTAGCCGTGGATGTAACTGGAAGTCTCAACCCACTTTCTGCTACTTCTTTCTCTTTCACGACAAGTGGAACGACAAGTCCTAGCGATTTGACAAATGCCAAAGTTTACTTCACGGGCTCAAGCAATAATTTCAATAAGAATGTATTATTCGGGGATATTATTAATGATCCTGTCAATTCATTTACAGTGGATGGAAATGAAACTCTTTCAGATGGAGTTAATTATTTCTGGCTTACCTATAGCCTTTCACCGTCAGCATTTGAAGGAAATGAGATAGATGCCACATGTACGGGTCTCGAGATAGGGGGAGTGAATAGAATTCCCTTCAACCCCGATCCAAATGGTTCCAGGTATGTCATTAATACTTTATACCCGATTGCAGCAACTACCATACAAGTTGATACGAGCAAGGTAAAAGCTGGAAGTATTAATCAACAGATCGTGGTAGTTAAAATAAACGTACCCAAAGATTCAAATTATTATTATTTAAATTCATTGAATTTTACAACTGGTGAAACAACTAATAATACTGATATTCACAGTTTGGGAACTTACTACACCAAAGATGTTTATGAATTTTCCACCAAGGATCTTTATGGGATACCCATTGTCAAACCTGGTAAATCATTTTCAATAAGAGAAAATATTGAATTACAAGGAGGGTTAAATTATTTCTGGTTGGTATATGATATATCCTCAAATGCAAAACAAGGAAATATTGTGGATGCCAATTGTGTTTCATACACGATAAATAACCAAGTTTATATCCCTTCAGTTTCCGCACCTGAAGGTTCCAGGGAAATTATAAGTGTGAACACAATAGATGAGAATGGACTAAACTTGGTACAGATTTATCCGAATCCAACAACAGGAAAGATATTTGTAAAAACCGATTTTACTATTGTCAATCAAATTGTTATCTCAGATATCACTGGCAGGATAATTTCCGAGTTTAAACCGGAAAGAGATATACATGAGATAGATCTCCGGGATTATAGCAGGGGTATTTATCTTTTTAATTTCAAAATGAAGGATAAGATAGCTACCTATAGAATTGTATATCATTAATTTAAAATACCCCTCGTAATAAAACGGGGGTATTTTTTTTTAAAAAAAGCTCCGTTTTTAATCAATAGATTTTCATTTGGATCTTTTTTAGGATAATTTCCTGTATAATTATCAGATTGCAGATAATTTTCATTTAAAATGTTTCCCGACTGCCTTGGCTCCGGATTCATTCATGAAAGTAATATTAAAATCCTTATCAATGGCCATGATAGGTGTGGGAGTTTTGTTAAGAAAATCTACCTTGGTATTGGCATCGTCCATTGCTTTCTTGGTTTCGGAAATATCAGATACAAATTCAAGGGCACCGATAATTTTTCCATTTTCATCTTTTAAGTGTGTACCCGTGTAACTAATGGGTACATCACCACCTGGTAATTTGGCTATGGTTTCACCAGTTTTTGTTCATCCTTTTTCATGGCCTGTGATAATTTGCAATTACCAGTATTACAATCGTTTGTATTAAACAGGTTAAAACATTTTTCACCCTTACACGATTCAACGGTTTTGGAAACAGCACTTGCTCCTGCTTCATTCATGTAAATGACATTAAAATCCTTGTCAATGGCCATAACCGGTGTTGGGATGAGGTTAAGGTAATTAGCCTTTTCACTACTGTCTTTTAATTCAAAATTAAGGTTTTGAATAATTTTTTTGTGCTTTTTTGTAAACATGTTGTCACTTTTAAATTAATAATAAAGGTTTTTTATTAAGAACTAAAAGTAAGGTAGAACTTAATTCCAATCAAGATAATATATACTTGTTTTTATCGTGGTTACAATAGAATAAAGAGATAGGTGTTAGTAGAATTTTAATTAGGTAGTTCTACTTATTTTTATAATTTCCATTTGAAATTCAAACCAGATCCCGGCAGGCAATTACTCTCTGTTTTACCGGTATTATTTAGGTATAACCTGTTTGAATTTTTTATAAAAAATTTTGGTGCCTGATTAAAAATTGAACTGTTGTTATATGTCCTCATGAACCACATCCATTTACTTTTTTCCTCCAGGTAATTTAGTAAACAACCGAACGAAAAGAACTCGTGAGCTCCTTGTAATATTAACAAAAGGCGTAAAAATTTAACCGTTCAGTACTGAATAAAAAAAAGATTTTCTAAGAATGTAAAGGATTTATAACCAAATGGTTGAAACAATTATCTACAACAGACATCCTCAATCCAGGAAAATAGTTATTGCTTATTCGTTAAAAACTTTTTCTTTTTTACTATATTTAATGCCTACTACTACTATAAAAAGATATATCATTAACTACAGAGGGATTTGCTATGACTAAAAAATACTACTCCAAAAAAAACTCCCCCCTTATTCATTTACAAGTTGTTTTATTCGAAAAAGAAGGTTGTCATTTTAACATCCATAAAACAATTGAAAAATCAGCCGGAGACACCAGGTTTTGGGAAGGTTTTAAAAAATAACCCCCACCATTATTAGGAAATATACTTAAAATATATATGTCATCCTCTTTCCCGGGCTTTCATTTCCATAACCTGTTCGGTACCCTTCATTGACAAAGGGGATAATATTGTTTTTTCAACAAAAAGACAGCCACGAACTATTATGCTGGTAATCTTCAATAGGCAATATACTGGAATGGGATTGAAAAGAACTGGCTAAAATGGAAATTTCATGTTTAATTTTGTCTAATGCGGCTTCTGCCAAATCTGATCTAAATCCTTTCCGGGTAATGTTGGCTACATAATTAGCAGAAATAGTGCGACTAATAATTTTCCCCAGGTCAACCATCTTTCTTTGCGGCAGGTTAAGATCAACCTGGAAATCAAGAATGGAATTGAAAATTCCTGCAACTTCCCGTGTCAAACTAAAATTCCCTAAAAATTCAGCCAAATTATCAATTTTTTTTCGCCCCATCATTTTCATTACCATTTCCATTGCTTGAGTATAGAGCATTTCGTTAGAACCTTCAAAAACTTGAAATGGCCTGGAATCTACAATGCCCCGCGAACCAATGCTTTCCATTTTATACCCGTT
>CAZOSQ010000251.1:0-5522 GCA_964582245.1 uncultured Bacteroidales bacterium
ACAGCCTTGGTTTTTTAACGCTTCACTTCATGGATTTTCTTTCGGCCTCCGCCAAGGGCTGCAAGCCGGCGGCGGAACGGAATTTTCCGGGGGCGAAAACCTACCCACCACTTTTATATTTATTTTCAAGGCCAATAATAATATAGCGTTTTTAATTTTATTTAAAATTTGCCCGGTCAGCAGTAATTTTTTATTCTTCAAAATTTTTAAGCCAAAGGGTTACTAAATATGATCAAAAAGTGGTGTACTTAAATATCGTTCGCCGGTATCGGGTAAAACCACCACGATTAGTTTACCTTCATTTTCTTTTCTTTTGGCCACATGAATTGCAGCCCAAGCGGCAGCCCCGGAAGATATACCGGCAGAGATACCCTCTTCTTTCATTAATCTCTGGGCCATTTGAAAAGAATCTTCATTGCTAACTTTCACGACCTCATCTATTATAGATGTGTTTAATACTCCCGGGATAAATCCCGCACCTGTTCCTTGAATTTTATGAGGTCCCGGTTTACCACCAGAGAGGACTGGTGAATCCTTTGGTTCAACTGCAATGGCTTGGAAAGAAGGCTTTCTTGATTTAATTACCTCACTCACCCCGGTAATAGTTCCACCCGTGCCAACACCAGAAATTAAAATATCAACTTTCCCATCGGTATCTTCCCATATTTCTTCCGCCGTTGTTTTCTTGTGGATCAAGGGATTTGCGGGATTATTAAATTGTTGTGGTATAAAACTTTTATCATATTGTTCCGCAATTTCGCTAGCTTTTTCAATCGCACCTTTCATTCCTTTTTCAGCAGGAGTAAGGACCAATTCGGCACCAAATCCCTTGAGTAATTTCCTTCGTTCGATGCTCATGGATTCAGGCATGGTCAAAATCAACCTGTACCCTTTTGCAGCACTTATAAATGCTAACCCGATACCGGTATTGCCACTGGTTGGCTCCACTATAACAGTATCTTTATCCAAAACTCCTTTTTTCTCTGCTTCTTCGATCATGGAAAATGCAATTCGATCTTTTACTGATCCTGCCGGATTATAAAACTCCAATTTAGCCGCTATTTTAGCAAATGAACCTTCTGCAACTTTATTTAATAAGACCAAGGGAGTTCTTCCTACCAATTCTGTAATATTATTTGCTATTTTCATAATTACTTTGATTTAATTTTTTGCCTATTATTTAATACTCTCTTAAAATTTTGATATACTTGGTATTAAATTTTATATAATATTCTTATATTTAATACATTAAAATTAATACCACTTTTCCTATCGTTTTAGTAGTACAAATGTATAAAAAAAATAGTATCGAACAAAAAAATATTTATTTATTCATGATAATCGGCTTATTTTTTCTTGGGGGAGACCACCCGTATTTATTTCATAACATAAATAAGTCATCCTTGGTGGATTGTTCCCTTGCGAGATATAAGCAAAAAGACTTGGATGTGAGGCTAATACAGCATCTTTTTATTATCCCGTACCTGGAAATGTTGCAACCATCTTATAAAAACACATCGCAAAATATTACAGCGATATTTATATAATCAATCTCTTTTACTGTTATTTATGAATTTTTCATTGAAAATTCTTTAAAAATAATAGCACATATTTGATATCCAAAGAAAAATAAATTCGCAAATATTATACTATCATTTTAGTAGTATATATTCTACATTTGTTGGAGTAACTTAAAAGATAAGATTATGAAAAAATTCAATGAATTGCTGATTTCAAATCCTTCCGATTTAATTTTCGGTACTGCACCAAAACCTGTAAAAACCAGGCGAGGGCTAGTGATAGGTGGTGGCGAAGTATATCCCGAATTAAACTTTACCCTACCGGCTATCGTAATAGGCAAAGATACTTACCCTGAAATAAAAAAACATTACAAGGAAATAATTTCCGGTTCTTTGGAAAGAGCGATGGATTTAAATTCCAAGGGAGTAATCTTTGAATTTGAAACACTTATTGAAATGACGCAAGATCCTGACCTGGGGGTCGATCTCATCAAAATAATGAATGAGCTATGCGAAGATTACTATCAAAAATATGGTTTCAAAAGCGAAATCAGGTTAACTCCAAACGATCTTCGAGAATTTGAAAACCCACCTAAACAAAGAACTTCTGCGTTATTAAACAAGACCATGGAACTATTTGACAGGGGGGCTGATGCAGGAGGCGACCTATTTTCTATTGAAAGTACGGGTGGCAAAGAAATTTGTGATGAAGCCCTTATGATGTGTAATATTAAAGAAGTAGTATACTCCTTGGCCGTACTGGGGGTTCGCGACATGCAAATGTTATGGTCTAAAATAGTGCAATTAGCCAACCAAAAAGGAAAAATACCAGCCGGTGACACTGCATGTGGCTTCGCAAATACAGCTATGGTATTGGCAGAAAAAAAATTCATCCCGAAAATATTTGCCTCCATGGTACGTATCATTTCAACTGTACGCACCCTCGTAGCGGTTGAACAAGGTGCCGTGGGACCGGATAAAGATTGCGGCTATGAAGGAGTATTTGTAAAGGCCATTACGGGAACGCCTATTTCCATGGAAGGAAAAACAGCCGCCTGCGCCCATTTAAGCCCACTGGGAAATATTGCCGCTGCTTGTGCTGATTTGTGGAGCAACGAGTCTGTCCAAAACGTGAAACTATTGGCTGGTATAGCTCCCGTGGTTTACCTTGAACAACTGGAATATGATACCAGGCTATTCAATGAAGCTGCCAAACATGGAAAAGATAGTATCCTGCACTTACAGAAGCTTTTGGTAGGTTCAGATATTCACCATGATCCCCAAGCTTTAATCTTATCCCCCGAAAATGTGATAAAAATATCTTCTGCCATTGTCAAGGGTGAAAATTACATTGATGCTGCTATAAAGGGATGCCTGGCAGGCTTAGACATCATCGAGGAAGGTGTATCCTCTGGCCAGCTAAAATCAAATGAAATGGAAAATATGTATATTCCAACCCTCAGGGATGAACTTTCTATGATAAGCATTGATGAAAATGTTCTTACTGAAGAAATTTTAGCTGGAGGAAATGGAACCAAATTTATTCCCTCGGAATATGGCCTGTAACAAATGATTAAACCCGGGGTAATTTCCCGGGTTTTTTATTTGTCCTTTATGCACCTGGCAGAAAATCCCAATCTCTCATTTACATGACTTCTTAAAATCTTTTGATCATAATAACTAACTGTCCTGTACCAGGCATCCTTTGAAAACCTGTTGGGAGCACTCCACCAAGACCCTATAAAACCAAGATCGGAAAATGATCCATAATAATTTCGATACCCTGCTGGAAGTGCAAAAAAATTACTTTCATTAGTGGCCCCGGAATTCGGGGATTTCCATATGGAGGTGCCAATGGCTTTTAACTTTCCCCCGGCAATGCTATCTCCCCCAAGATAATCCACCAATTCTTGCCAGTCATTATCGTCCGGAATTCTCCAGCCAAATGGCGCCAAACCTCTCTTATCATTTATACAATACCAGTTATATAAACGTCCATAGGTTGTTGCTAATTTTTTATCATTGTCATAATTACAATAAGCCCCAGAATTGGTTTTATTCCACTCAATATTGCTTTTGACATTTGGTATTGGATCACCATTCCGGTAACGAGTAACTTTCAAATTTTCCATCATCCAAGTTTGATTTCCTATTTTTACCGTGTGATACACATTGCTATCAATATCCAAGACGGTTTCACCCACTTCTATTTCAATTTCATCAATACCCGGTAAAGTCTCATTTCCCGGGAAAATCGAACTTAAAAAGCTTGCTTCTTCATTAACAAAAGTTGGATTTGTCGGGCTTAGTAAAATAGCAGCATGATCAACCTCTTCCATTTGACAACCCGTAGAGACAAGCACGATCATAATTGATATGAATGATTTAATTTTCTGAATTATATTCATTGTACTACCTTTCATATTGGTACTTATTCTTTTCATTCAAACCAGGTATATTTGAAATCAATTTCTAAAATGATCAACCCTTAGCAGAAATTCACCTTGTTTTGAATTATTATTCTTGCTAAAATAATAAACTTCCTTAATAAACAAACAATTATACCTTGTTGTTTATTTTAGAAGTTTATGATAAACTTATCTAGCAAGTTTATCTCTTATGCATCGAACAGAAAAACCCAGTTCCCTATGGAAATAATGATTTGATATACCAGCAGAAGAATAAGTCAAACTCCTGTACCAAGCATAACGCATGTATTGGTCAGATGAAGTCCACCAACTGGCATCATATCCTAAATCTGAAAATATTCCTTCGTAATTTCTATAACCGGCAGGCAATGCAGAAAAACCACTTTTATTATTCGCTCCAGTATTAGGGTTTCCCCAATGGGTGGTTCCCGCCTCTTTCAATTTTCCCCCGGCATCATCATTTCCACCAAGATAATCAACCAAAACCTGCCAATCAGCTTCGGTAGGAATATGCCAATCCTTGGGAGCCAACCCCCGGCTATCACTTACTGCATGCCAATTATATAATCTTCCATATATTTCCGAATTACTTGGCTTATTATTATAATCACAATAAGCTCCAATGTTGGTATTTTTCCATTCCAAGTCATCTTTAACATTGGGTATAGGATCTCCATTACGATATTTGGTAACTTTCAAATTTTCAACCATCCAAACCTGTTTCCCAATAACCACGGTATTATAAACATTTCCATCAATGTCAGTCACTGTTTCGCCGCTGGGGAATATGCCTGAACCCGATAAATCATCCTCGATATTTCTTTCACCTAGAAAACCACCATCTAACCTGGTTTCACTGCTTGTTTTAGAGCTGGTAAAATTTAGTAAAGACAAATTATTTTTGCCGGGTAGGTCTAATTTGTTATCATTTTTTAAATTCACAGTTATAAAATTGAAAACAGAAGATAAACTGGATATTTTATTACAGCCTTGCAATAAAATAACAGCCATTGATCCTAATACTAAAGTAAAAACCAAAACTCTGTACACTCTTTTCATTATAAACAAGTTTAAAATTCTTTCATATTCCCGCAGTAAAAACCTTCAAGGGATTAAATTTATACTCCAGGTAGATATTTAAAGTTACGAATTTTGATGATATAATTCATTCTTTAATATCCTACACGGGAACAGTCATAAAAATTGATTATCACATGTATTAAAAAACCTGCTCCTCTCACCCCATAGCTATACTAAAAATTTTTAATATGTACTATATAGTTTATTTAATAAAAATGGGAAAAAAAAACCAGATTACAAAAATGGTGAATAAATTTTCCGTCATTTTCAACAGGACCAATGATTTCCTAACGCATTCCCGGGCAACTTCTCTATGCACATTAGACCCGATGTTCTTAAGTCCTGAACGATCGGCATAGGGATCTTCAAAAAGGTTTAGCCCAAATTTTGCTTTTAAAATCCTCCTGTTTGCATCGTTAATTCTTTCTATGGGAACTTCTCCTACCTGGACTAATTCGGATAATATTCTTTTGAATTCAGCATACCGGGAGCC
>CAZOSQ010000252.1:0-5500 GCA_964582245.1 uncultured Bacteroidales bacterium
GAAGGATTAATATTGGCTCCTTGGGTATAGCCATAGCACCCGCCAATGCTGGTTTTTTTGCCATGGGATTGTCCATGTTGCAAGAAATGATCCCAGTTGACCAAATAAAAGAAAACGCGGAATTGAGATCAGTCATCTATGTAGCCCCCATATTTAGGCATACCCATTTTAACGGGAAACAAGTGGTGGTTCATAACAGGACTAAAGATATTCATGAGATTTATTCTTACAACTTATACCCGGGGCCAAGCGCTAAAAAAGGATTATATGGAGTGTTACTATCACAAGGAGAAAAAGAAGAATGGTTAACAGCCCACTGTTCTGCCGTTCAATCCATCAGTCCTTATGATAATATTACCACTTTCATGCATGAAGGAGCAAGCGGGGGAGGAAAAAGTGAACTCCACCAGCATATAGTAAGAGAGCCCGATGGACGTGTATTACTGGGCCGGAATACTATAAATGGAGAGGAAAGATTTATTACAATTCCCCGTTTTTGTGTTTTCAATCCCGTGGCAGATGATATGGCTTTTTGCCATCCATCATTGCAGCGTGATGATGGAAAATTAAGGATTATTGATGCTGAAAATGCATGGTTCGTGCGTGTTGACAGCGTGAGAGAATATGGTGATGATCCTTTCCTGGAAAAGATCACCATCCGTCCCGATGATCCTTTACTTTTTATTAATATAGACAGTAAACCAGAATCAACAGCCTTGATATGGGAGCATATTGAAGATGAACCAGGAAAACCCTGTCCCAACCCGAGGGTTATTTTACCTCGAAAAAGTGTGCCTAACGTGGTTGACAGACCTGTTTCTGTTGATATTAGAAGTTTTGGTATACGTACACCTATATGCACGAAAGAGAAACCCACTTACGGGATAATAGGAATTTTTCA
This sequence comes from uncultured Bacteroidales bacterium, assembly GCA_964582245.1. GTDB lineage: Bacteria > Bacteroidota > Bacteroidia > Bacteroidales > CAZOSQ01 > CAZOSQ01. The sequence goes on from CAZOSQ010000252.1 coordinate 902, forward strand.
TGTACTTCCTCCCGCACTTGCTTGGTTATGGAGACTTGTGGCTCCCCGCGGTCACAACAACCCCAGCATAGTTGGTTCCGGGACTATGCAGAGTGAAGGAGTGGGTTCATATTGGCCATTTGCGACTGGTAAAAGAGTTGTTCACGCGAACATGCTCCTAAAACAAATTATCGAAACACCAAGAACAACTTTTACCTTGGTACCTAACCAAAATGTTGGCGTATGGAATGTGGGGTTTAAACCACAACTTCTTATGCGGGAATATTTAACCCGAAGAGGTGTAGCCAGGTTGAAAAGAGACCAGTATCAACCCGCAAGATGCCCCTTATTAGGATACGAATTAAATTACCTTACTATTGAAGGTTCAAAAATACCCACCAGGTTCCTAAAGGTTTACAACCAAGTAGAGGTCGGAATCGAAGGGTATGATGCAGGTGCTGAACAACTGCATAAGTTTTTCAAGGAGGAACTGCAAAAATATTTGCAAGATGATTTGTTGCAAACCGGCAAACGGATAATTGATGCTTGTTTATCCAATGCAAACATTGAAGAATATAATGATATCGTACCAATGACTTACCAATATTCATTTAATAATATATTAGATTATGAGCAAAGTAGTGATTATAATGGGATCAAAAGCTGATCTTGCATGGGCAGATAAAATTGTTGAATCCTTGTCTAAATTTGAAATAGAAACAGAATCTTTCGTAGCCTCGGCACATAAAGTACCCTTAATTTGCTATGAGATTATAAAAGAGAAGGAAAAAAACAACCCGGTCTTTATTACAATAGCCGGCATGAGCAACGCCTTAAGTGGTTTTAGTGATGCACAAACACACTGCCCGGTTATAGCTTGCCCTCCTGTCGGCGATTCTTTCGCTGGAGGTGATGTATATTCAAGCTTGAGGATGCCTTCCGGTGTGGCGCCCATGGTAATTTTGAACCCCTCTAACGCTGCTCTTGCCGCGGCGAAAATTTTAGCTCTTTCAAATGATAAGATTCGTGAAAAGATAAAAGAATTCCAGGAAAAACAGCGTCAAAAATTGATTGAAGATAACCAATCCATCCAGCAATAAAAAGATTGATGCGTCGCATTTGATGAGATAAACTTTTTCAACCTAAATTTAATGTGACGCATCATCTATGTTATCGCGGGAATATGATGATTTTAATCAGAAAAAATGCATCAACCAATAGAATGCATGACAATCTTAAACTTGGTAATTTATATAGTTTTTAACTGTAAAAAATTTGATTTGAATGGGAAGTGTAAAAGATTTAAATATATTGAAGTCCCCAACAGGTAGGCAACCGGGTATAGGAAACTTTGTGTTTTCTGACAGGTATTCTGTTTTTGACTGGGGGGAGATGCCTGATACGATTCCTGCAAAAGGGGCAGCATCAACAGTATTAGGAGCCTATTTTTTTGAAAAATTAGAAGAAAAGGGTATAAAAACACATTACAAGGGATTATTTGAAGATGATTCAGTTAAAAAATTGAATGAACTTAAGAACCCTTCTAAAACTTTAGTTACTGAAATCTACCATGTTATCCACCCAAAAAGCATTCACGATTCTTACGATTATAAAGTTTACAAGGAGTTGGAAGGTAATTTTCTTATCCCGTTGGAAATCATTTATAGGAATACTCTACCGGAAGGTAGCAGCGTCTTTAAAAGATTAAAGAGAGGGGAAATTGTGCCGGAAGATTTAGGATTGAAAGAACATCCAAAACCTAATATGATCTTTGAAAATCCTATTGTTGATTTTTCAACCAAGCTGGAAGTTACTGATAGGTATATATCCAAGGCAGAAGCGCAAGAAATAGCAGGTTTGAATAACAGTGAAATAGAACTGATGTCAAAACTGGTGTTGGATATCAATAGTTTAATTAGTGCTGAATATAAAAAAATAGGGGCTGTTAACCTGGACGGAAAAATAGAAACTGCATTTGATCCGTCAAGAACAATTACCTTGGTTGACGTGCTGGGAACACTTGATGAATGCAGGTTTGAACTTAATGGAATACATTTGAGTAAAGAAGTGGCCCGCGTGTATTATAGGAAGAGTGATTGGTACCTTGAAACTGAACGTGCCAAGGAAAAAGATCGCATGAACTGGAAAGCAGAATGCAAATTTCAACCGGATGTATTACCTGCCGAGTTTAGAGATCTCATTTCATTCATGTATTGCGAGGTGGCTAATCAAATTACAGGAAGAGAATGGTTTGAGGTACCCATGGAATTAAATGAAATCGTGGAAGGAATAAAATCATATATAGAATAAAATTTTAAAAAAATGAAATTTTATTCTATTTACTAAATTTAGATTAAAATTTAGTAAATCATGATTTTGAGAGCATAAATAGCTGGTATTAAGAATATTTGAGTTTTAGAATGGTTTTAAAACTGTTGCCTGAATATGATAAATCGACGGTTGAGGATGATGTGTTACGGCCATTGATTAGAAGGTATTCTTAATCAGTTTTAAACAGGATATATAATTACCTTGATTTCAGCACTTAATTTATGTGTTTTGTCAAAGTAGAATTATTTTAAATAAAAATAAGGGAAAGATAAAGATACAATTATTAACTTTGCACCAGACCAAAATTAACCTTGTAAAATTTGGTGAGCAATAAAATCATAGAGGCAGCAGGAATAATCAAGAACGGCGGATTAGTTGCATTTCCTACTGAAACTGTTTATGGACTAGGAGCAGATGCTTTTAATCCTAATGCTGTAAGCAGGATATTTGAAATGAAGGAACGTCCGAATTTTGACCCGCTGATTGTTCATATAAGCAAATTAGAAGATTTGGATCTTTTATGTGAAAAGGTTAATGATTATTTATATAGACTGGCTGAAAAATTTTGGCCGGGGCCATTAACCATTGTGGTTTAAAAAAAGAGGCCGTTTCCCGGGATTTTAACTTCGGGTTTACCAAAGGTGGCTTTGCGCATGCCGGCGCATCCAATGGCCATGGAATTGACCAAACATCCCGGGACCCTATTGCCGCTTCCAGGGGCCAATAAGTTTGGTATAATTATTCCCACGGAACCTATCCATGTCAAAAAACAACTCCCAAATGTAGATTGGATTTTAGATGGCGGAAAAACCACCATTGGATTAGAATCAACAGTGATTGTCTTGGATGACGATGGGTTTGAATTATTAAGGCCTGGTGCCATTTCTCCTGTTGAAATAGGGAAAGTTGTTCCCAAAACTAAAACTTCTTTTGCAGGGAGAAACCAACTTCATTCCCCGGGTATGTTAAAATCACATTACTGCCCCGGTAAACCCCTTTATATAAAAGGAGAAATGGATCCAAAACTAAATACGCGAGAAGCCGGCTTAATTTCTTTTGGCACAACCTCGGAAGGGGAACATTTCAAGAAGGTTGAAATTTTATCCACCACGAAGAATCTAAATCAAGCTGCTGTTAATCTTTTTAGTGCTATGCATAAGCTTGAGGATTCGGATGTGAAATTTATCATTGCTGAACCTGTTCCCGAGGAGGGAATTGGAATAGCAATCATGGATAGACTAAGAAAAGCAGCATACAAATATAAACCAGCAAAAATAAATAAATAATGAAAAAGAAAAGCAATATTCTTTCATCATTTCTTATCATGCTATGTTTAGGAAGTGTTTATTCTTGGAGTATATTTGTTCCAGAACTTATAAATGAGTATAATCTTACAGCTTCCCAATCGCAGTTTATTTTTGGTACTTTGATAGCGGTTTTTACTACCACGATGATAGGAGCTGCAAAATTAAACCATAAATTAGGTCCCCATATCGTGGCGGCACTTTCGGGAATTCTTTTCTGCCTTGGATACGTGGTTGCCTTTCTATCGAAAGGCAATTTTTTTATATTGTGGTTGGGTATTAGTCTTCTAGCGGGAATAGGGACGGGGTTAGGTTACTTGGTTTCAATTTCTGTGCCGGTTAAATGGTTTCCCGAAAAAAAGGGATTGATTACAGGCATCGTATCAGCGGGCTTTGGTGCCGGGGCTATAATTTTATCTTTTTTCACTGAATTATTATTGAACCAAAACATTGATGTACTTACTATATTTTTGATAATGGGTATTTCTTATGGTACTATTATTGTTTTTTTTGCCCGGAACCTTTCCGAACCCATCTTACCGCCGGCAGATACTGAAAGCAAAGAAATTAAAATTTCTCGTAACCCGGCATTTTACCAGTTGTTTATTGGGATTTTCGGTGGGACATTTACAGGTCTTTTGATCATTGGGAACCTAAAACCCATTGGTTTATCCGGGAATATAGATGAACATGTTCTAGTATTAGGAATAGCTTTATTTTCAGTTGCCAATTTCTCGGGAAGGTTGGCATGGGGGTGGTTAAGTGACCATATTAGAAATTCAGTCCTTATACCTTTGGCCTTATTATTCATGGGACTCTCAGCCCTTCAGTTAGGATATTTACAACTTTCTGCAAATACTTATCTCGTTTTGGCTATAACAACAGGATTTTGTTTTGGGGCTAATTTTGTTTTATTTGCCAAAGAAACAATTCAAAAATTCGGCTTAAATAATTATAACAAGGTCTATCCTTTTGTTTTCTTGGG
>CAZOSQ010000253.1:0-5495 GCA_964582245.1 uncultured Bacteroidales bacterium
TTCCGTAATTCAAACAGGAACGTTCTTAGCTTGACGGCTATGCTCGTGGTTCGGGCCTAACGTCCTCAAACAGCCTTGGTTTTTTAACGCTTCACTTCATAGATTTTCTTTCGGCCTCCGCCAAGGGCTACAAGCCGACGGCGGAACGTAAACCGGGTCAGTAGTGAAAAAGAATAATTTTAAAGCTTCTCCTTTTTAAATTAAAGGTAAGAAATCTATCTTTCAAATAATTTTTCCAGCTATGAAATAAATAGTGACTTTAAGAAACCCCGTCCCACCAAGGCGAATGCTCTCCTTTGATACGAGTTACTAATAAACTCCTTTTCCAAGTTTTGCATGATTTGTCCCGGGAATTTTCTTAAAGCATTTTACACTTATTGTAATTATCTTGGAAAAACTAAAATGTTTCAACCCAAAAGTTTTTCTTTCAGTTCTGAAATATCCATTTTCATGTCTTTCATCATACTCAACAAGATTTCTTCTAATTTAAACTCACTGTTTATTTCGGTGCTGAAAAAACTTACGAATTTCCATATTTCCATAACTTCAACGGCAGGTATCTCGTAAGGTTTGTAAAGGGGGTTAAGGGAAATAAGCCGAATATTGCCTCTTTCCGGGATCAGGTTTTCCACCTTTTTAAATACTACACCTTCTTCACGTGTCACTATAACATAAAGTTCACCATTTTTTATCGTGGTAAAATCTTCCTGGTATTCACCAATAATCCATGCACCTTCCGGTACAGGCAACATGGAATCCCCCACTACCTGGAACGCCCTCAATTTACGATAATTAGGCAAAAAAGGAACCTTGAAAGTGGGTAACGTGCTTATATATTCCGGGTCACTGTACCCGGTGGTATATCCTGCTTTAACTTTCTCGGAAACACATTCAATATTATTCTCATTATCACTATCCACGGTGATGGCAATAACCCTGATCTTGGTTCCCTTGAGAAACACATCAAAACCATTTTCCAAATCCGCCAACTGGCTCCCGGAAAGAGAAGAAAGCTCCACGTTGATAAGCGTGTCAATGGCAATTTTATAATACCTTGAAAAAGCCTGTAAATGAGGTACTGTAGGTTGGCTAACCTGGTTTTCAAGACCATTTACAGTAGTGCGTTTCAAGCCGATAACATGACCCACTTCTTCTTGTGTCCTTTTCTTCCTTTTTCTCAGGAATTTGATGTTCGAACTAAAATAATTCATGGCAAATTTTTTGAACAAGATATAAAAAATGATTAAATTATTAACAAAAAAATGATAATAAAATTATCAAAAAATGGAAAGAACGATTGCACATTTAGACCTGGATAGTTTTTTTGTATCGGTGGAAAGATTGATAAATCCGGGGTTAATCGGGAAACCGGTAATTATCGGGGGGGTATCGGACAGGGGTGTGGTGGCCAGTTGCAGTTACGAGGCTCGAAGATACGGGGTAAGGTCTGCCATGCCCATGAAAATGGCCAGGATGCTTTGTAAAGAAGCCATCACCATCCGTGGCGATATGGAAATGTATAGCAAGTACTCTAACTTAGTTTCCGAAGTAATTGCTGAAAAAGCTCCCTTGTACGAAAAATATTCCATAGACGAACATTACCTGGACATTAGTGGGATGGATCAATTTTTCGGCAGTCTTAAATGGACCAGGGAGTTACGAAAGTCTATCATGGAGCACACCGGGCTTCCTATTTCCTTCGGGCTGTCAATCAACAAGACGGTGGCAAAAATTGCTACCGGGGAAGCCAAACCCAATGGCGAGTTAGAAACACCAGGATTAAATGTTAAACCATTCTTACACCCGTTACCCGTGGGAAAAATGCCGATGGTCGGGGATAAAACCAACAGCTTATTACGCTCCATGGGCATTGATACCATTGGGCTGCTAGGATCTATTCCCGCCAACATGTTGGAAAAGGTACTTGGAAAAAACGGGGTGGAGTTATGGAAAAAGGCCAATGGTATTGACCTGTCACCGGTTAAACCTTACGTGGAACAGAAATCCATCAGTACCGAAAGAACCTTCGAGAATGACACCAGCGACATGCGGTTTATCCATAAGATGATCTCCAGGATGATCAATGAACTGGGGTACGAGTTACGCCAAAGCCAAAAATTAACAGCCTGTGTCACGGTAAAAATCAGGTATTCTAATTTCGACACCCATACCAAGCAAAGGAAAATCCCTTTTACCTCGCTAGATAGTGATATATTGGCTATTGCCAAGGAACTATTTTCACAATTACACATGCGAAGGATGTTGATAAGGCTCGTGGGCATCAGGCTGAGCCACCTGGTTCACGGGGTATTTCAACCCGGGTTATTTGATGATTCGGTAAAAATGATAAAACTTTACGGGGCTTGCGATCACATAAAAAACAGGTTTGGCAAAAAAGCCATTGGTACTGGAATAATGATATAAAAATGAAAAAATGTTCTTGAATTGTCACTCTTATTATAGTTTAAAATACGGTACCATGTCAATCGAAGAATTGGTGTCAAAAACAAAAGAATTAAATATAGACACCTTGGCCTTGACTGATATCAATACTTCCATGGGCATCATGGATTTTATCAAGAAATGCAATGAAAATGATATCCAGCCCATTGCCGGGATTGAATTTCTCGATGATAAAAATCGATGGACAGGTATCGCGAAAAATAATGCCGGTTTCGCGGAATTGAACGAGTACCTGACAGGCATCAACCTGAAAAAAGCTGTTTTGTCCACTCCTGCCCCCCATTTTGAGAACGTTTACGTGGTTTACCCTTTTGATCCCGGGAAAAAATATGAACTTGAAGAAAATGAATTTATTGGTATTCGCCCTAATGAAGTAGCCCGGCTAGTTAATTCCCAAGCCTTGAAAGTCTTAAAAAAGTTGATCATTTGGCATCCTGTTACTTTCCAGGATCGACTTTATTACCACGTCCATCAAAACCTCCGGGCCATTGATAAAAACGTGCTCCTAGATCAACTTAATAAAAAAGATGTCGCGGCAATGAATGAAACATTTGTTCCCATTGACAAGCTCCTTAAATGTTACCAACTTTTCCCGGGACTAATTGGCAACACGGAAAAATTGCTTTCTGAATGCCGCGTGGGCTTTGATTTCAAGTCCGTGAAAAACAAAAAAAGCTTCACCGGGAGCAAATATGACGACAAACTCTTACTGGAAAAATTAGCCATTGACGGTTTTAAGTACCGCTATAAACCAAGTGATACAACTGCTAAAAAAAGGCTTCTCCATGAACTGGAAGTAATTGATAAACTCGGGTTTTCAGCCTATTTTCTCATTACCTGGGATATTACCCGGTACTCGATGGGAAGGGGAATTTACCACGTGGGAAGGGGAAGCGGGGCCAATAGCATAGTTGCCTACTGCCTTAAAATCACCGATGTAGACCCAATGGAACTAGACCTGTATTTTGAACGGTTCATTAACCCCAAGCGAACCAGCCCTCCAGATTTTGATATTGATTATTCCTGGAAAGACAGGGATGAAGTACAAGATTATATTTTTAAGAGGTACGGGAATAAACACACTGCCTTACTTGGCGCCACGGTTACATTTAAAGACAGGGCTATTTTGAGGGAACTGGGAAAAGTGCATGGACTTCCCAAGGAAGAAATTGATGATTTGGTGGATTTCCCGGAAAACCGGGTAGAAGATGACAGCATTAAACAAGTTATCTTTGAGATCGGGAAAATGATCATGGATTTCCCTAACATACGGAGCATTCATGCGGGGGGAATAATCATTTCCGAAGAACCTATCACCTGCTATACGGCACTGGATTTACCTCCCAAGGGGTTTCCCACCACCCAATGGGATATGTATGTCGCGGAAATGATCGGGTTCGAGAAACTCGATATTCTTTCCCAGCGAGGCATTGGCCACATCCAGGAATGTGCCGACATTGTTCTCTATAATCAAAATAAAAAAATAGATGTCCATGACGTAAAAAAATTTAAAAATGACGACAATGTCAATCACAAATTATACAATGGCGATACCATCGGGTGTTTTTACATTGAATCTCCAGCCATGCGCGGACTGTTAAAAAAACTTCGTTGCAATGATTATCTCCGGCTGGTGGCAGCCAGTTCCATTATCCGCCCGGGAGTTGCTAAATCAGGTATGATGAAAGAGTACATCAAACGTTTTCACAACCCTCATAACTTCAAGTACCTTCACCCGATTTTTGAAGAACAACTTGGGGAAACTTACGGGGTGATGGTTTACCAGGAAGATGTGATAAAAATTTGCCACCATTTTGCAGGGTTAGACTTATCTGATGCGGATATCCTGCGCCGGGCCATGAGCGGTAAGTATCGTTCAAAAAAAGAATTTGAGCGAATACAAGCAACATTCTTTCAAAATTGCCGGGAACGCGGGTATTCCAACGCTTTAACAAGCGAGGTCTGGAGGCAAATATCTTCGTTTGCCGGTTATGCCTTTTCAAAAGCACACTCGGCCTCATATGCAGTGGAAAGCTACCAAAGTCTTTATTTAAAAACCTATTTCCCGCTCGAGTTCATGGTATCCGTCATAAATAATTTCGGGGGATTTTACAGCACGTGGGTCTACGTGAACGAGGCCAGGCAATTGGGTGGGAAAATTTATTTGCCTTGCGTGAACCGCGGCCAATACCTTACTTCCATTCAAAAAGAGGATATTTACCTGGGTTTCGTTCATGTGAAAAACCTGGAGGAAAAACTTGTCCATCAAATCGTGTTGGAACGAGAAAAATTTGGCCCTTTCACCGGGCTGTCCAATTTCATTAAACGGGTACCAATGGGTATTGAGCAACTGAAGATCCTGATCAGGATCGGGGGATTCAGGTTTACCGGCAAATCTAAAAAGAAACTCTTGTGGGAAGCCTATTTGCTGCTTAATAATTCATCTTCACCGGGAACAAAAGAACTTTTCCAGGTAACCGAACCTGAATTTCACCTTCCCGACCTGCCTGATAAACCGATCGAGAATGCTTAGGATGAATTTGAACTCATGGGATTCCCGGTTTCCATCTCCCGTTTTGACATGCTAAAAACCTCCTACCGTGGCCAGGTAACCGCTGCAAACCTACTACAACACCTGGGTAAACGGGTTAGGATACTGGGAGACTTGGTTACTATCAAAAACGTGCACACCGTGAAAAAGCAATGGATGCACTTCGGCTGCTTCCTCGACTACAACGGGAAATTTTTTGACACCGTAAACTTCCCGGCTTCCGTTCAAAAATATCCTTTTACCGGGTACGGAATTTATCTTATCGAGGGAATCGTGGTAGAAGAATTCGGGTTTCCCAGCATCGAGGTTGAAAAAATGGCCAAGCTACCCTACTTGACTGATCCAAGGTATGTAAACCAAAAAAAAGTAGAATATGATAAAAAACGAGGTTAAAACAAAACATAATTATTGTCAAGGATTTAAATTGTGTTTCATCATAATAAAATTAATTTTATTCCTTTCAGTCATGAAATCGCTTCGC
>CAZOSQ010000254.1:0-5479 GCA_964582245.1 uncultured Bacteroidales bacterium
GGATAATAATAATAATTCTTCTGAAGAATTATTGGAATTTATTGTTGAAGATTCAGAAGAAATGATATTACGCCATATATTAAATTATCCAAATCCTTTTACCACAAGAACTTCTTTTTATTTCGAACATAATAGACCCAACCAAGATATGGATATCTTGATTCAGATTTTTACCGTATCAGGAAAGTTAGTCAAAACAATAGAGGCATTCCTTGTCCCGGATGGTTTTAGATGTGGCCCATTTGAATGGAATGGTTTGGATGATTATGGTGATAAGATTGGGAAAGGGGTTTATATTTATCGTGTAAAAGTGCGAGTTGGAAATGAAGTTGCCGAGGAATACCAAAAACTTGTCATATTAAATTAAATAATTCTTAATTTTGTCTAATACACTAACAAGAAAAAAATGAAATTAAAGAAAGTCTTACTAGGAGTTTTCCTAACAACAACCGGGTTTAATTATTTAATTTCCCAGTCAAGTGATGGTGATTTTAGTGAAACTATCCAAGGTAAAGGAACTATTTATAATGCAATTCAAGTTACCCTACCCTTTCTTACAATTGCTCCAGATTCAAGATCAGGTTCCTTGGGAGATGCCGGTGTTGCCACGGAACCTGATATCAACTCCCAACACTGGAATTCTTCTAAATATGCATTCATGGAAAGTAATTCTGGTATAGCCCTTTCTTACACACCCTGGTTGAGAAATCTTGTTCGTGAAATTAACTTGGCTTACCTGGTTGGATATAAAAAACTTCCAAATAATCAAATTATTAGTGGTTCGCTAAGATACTTTTCATTAGGAAGTATCATACTGACCAATAATTTCGGGGTAACTGAGGGTGAATTTTCTCCCAGTGAATTCGCCATAGATGTTGGTTACACAAGGCTTTTCTCTGAAAATATTGCTGCTGGTCTTGTCTTTCGATTTATTAGATCCGATTTGAGTGGCGGACAATTTATAGCAGGCACCACCAAATCAAAAGCTGCAATATCTTTTGCTGCTGATTTTAATACTTATTACCAAAAAGAAATTGACATATCAGACAAAACAGGCGAAATAGCTTTCGGTGTAAATATATCCAACATGGGGAATAAAGTAGCCTACACGGATACCCAAGAGAAAGGTTTTATCCCTATAAATTTAAGGTTAGGCACTAATTTTCTTGTAAATTTGGATGATTACAATAAAATGTCTTTTATCTTAGATCTTAACAAATTACTTGTTCCTACCAATCCTCTTTATAAAGATGACTCAATTATCGCAGGTATGGATCCAAATGTGTCGGTTCCATTAGGAATGTTACAATCATTTTATGATGCCCCTGGAGGTTTTAAGGAAGAAATACAGGAAATCATGTATTCTGCCGGAATCGAATATTGGTACGCAAATCAATTTGCCGCAAGGGCTGGATATTTTCATGAATACCAAAATAAAGGAAATAGAAAATTTTTTACAGTTGGTATAGGTCTTCGATACAATATCTTTGAACTAGATTTTTCTTATCTAGTGCCTACTTCGGGAAGACATAATCCCTTGGCCAATACCGTAAGATTTACCATTGGATTTAATTTTGCTGATAATTAAATCATGAAAATTCGTACAGGATTTGGTTTCGATGTCCATGAACTAAAGGAAGATTTAGATTTTGCACTAGGAGGAATAAAAATCGAGCATACCAAGGGAATTGTTGCTCATTCTGATGGCGACGTACTTATCCATGCCATATGTGATGCCCTACTTGGAGCCGCCAACCTGGGGGATATAGGCACGCATTTTCCCGACACTTCACCTGAATATAAAGACATTGATAGTAAATTATTGCTTGAAAAAACTTGCCTAATCATTCGAGAAAAAGGATATGAAATTGGTAATATAGACAGTACCATTTGCCTTCAAAGACCAAAAATCAAGGATTTAATTTCGAAAATGCAAGAAACACTTGCTGAAGTTTCAGGTATAAATAAAGAAGATATTTCAATTAAAGCAACAACCACCGAGAAACTAGGCTTTATTGGTAGAGAAGAAGGAATTTCTGCATATGCCAATGTTCTCATATATGAAAAATAATAAATACTTTGATTATCTTACGGGATATTCGGCCTTATTCATTGTAAATTCTACCAGTGTTGGGAATATCCTTTCTATCATTAATAATCTCTTAGATAATTCCGGGAACCTAAATATCTATTCTCTTAATTAAAACCTGATCCCTGTTCTTATATCTATAAAATCGGCATTATCCATATGGGCTTTAACATTTATCCCCATGAACATTTTTCCAAAATTAAAATTCAAGCCATACCTCTGGTAAACCAAGTTTCTAGCCGGGTAAGGTGAATATAAATATATTCCGGCTTGTTGGGAAAAAGTAAAACGACCTAATAAAAATTCGTGTCCTAACAAAAAAGCAACTCTCTCATGACCCGGGCTCCTGGTTAAACCTTTCTCTATTAATTCTTTTTCAATATGGAATTTAAGTGCATTGTCTTTCACAAATTCGAGCCCTGCTGTTAAAGCATTGATACGACCTACCATTTTAGAATAATTAGCTGACCCGCCAAATACCAAGTGCTTTTTATCCACTTTATTTTCACTCTTCATGGCCGAAAAAACAGAAAAGGTAAAGAAATCCTTTTTTGGATTTATTATAGCTGTTCCATCTTTTACACGGTTGCGGAAAATATTTGGTAAAAAGCTATAATCCAAACCTAAACTAAGAGTAGGAAAATTAATCCCCAAGTTTGGATTCTTTATCCCACCGTTAGAAATATGATTATAATTTAAAATTAATCTTGAAGTTAACTGATTAGTTATTCGGTAATTAATGGCAAAATTTAACAATACAACAAAGCTTACATGAGAACTTAAAAATAAATTTGAAGGATTATATTGTTCATGGTAAACCTTATTGTTAAAAGTAGGCCCTATCCCGAAACGGCTGGAAAAATTTAATTTATTATGGATGAAAAAAAATGGTTCAACAAAAAAAGGAACAGCTATTGCATAACCTAGCTGACTTGGATTATCAAAATTTATATATAAAAGCGAAAAACCGGCCCGTGGATAACAAAAAGAATAATTCCATACTTCCTGGTTTCTCAGGTGCCATTGGATATTAGCCTCTAACCCATATGGATATCCTTGTGAAATATTATCAAGCTTCTTAGAATGTTTTATAATGAACCCGTAATGAGTTGATACACCGATGTTGAAAATACTTTTATCTTGTTCTTGCCCTTTTAATACAATTGGAAGCAAAACAAAAACGAGAAGAATATTTAAACATTTAAAATAGTTCATGAAAAATTTATTTTCCACAACCACAACCCGTACAACTATCTTTTTTGTATCTTCTTATTTCATCATGCTTCGGGCAAGTTATACTAGCCTTCTGCATATTTTTATTTTTCTCAATAGAAGTTTGTACAAAATTCCCATTTTTTATAAAAAAAAGCCTTACAGCCATAGATATCATACTAATCGACAATATCACAATGGTAAGGATTAAAACTAAAATCAATTGATTCATGTATAAACGAGTAAATTTTGGTTTATTTAATATAACAAAACGAACTATTTCATTCGTATTGTATTCTCCATCAACAAAAATACCCAAAACATTTTTAAAAATTAAAAATAACAGGTTATAATATAATAGGTTTACCAGCTCCTACAAATCTTAAAAAGCTCAATATCTATAAATTAAATATATTAAGAATATTTTGTATCTTTATATAATCGAGATTCTATTCTTACTTTATTCATTTTTATAACCCAACAAACTTACCGGGGCAAATAGATATCGGTATAATTTTTGCTAGTATTTCTTTTATAAAAAAGAATGCCATGAACCTTGACTTCGATCTTTTTAAAATAGAAAAGGGATTTCAAATCCCAAAGGTGGGCAGAGTTTTAATCTCGGAGCCCTTTCTTAGAGATATGTACTTTAAAAGAACAGTTATCCTTCTCACGGAGCATAATGAAGAAGGATCGGTCGGTTTTGTTTTAAATAAACCTCTTAATGTTCCTTTTTCGGAAATTGTGACAGATTTTCCCAATTTTGACATGGATATCTCACTCGGGGGGCCTGTAAGTACTAATACATTGCATTATCTTCATACTTTTGGAGAACTTGTACCTGGTAGTATTAAAATAATTGAAGGTATATACTGGGGAGGTGATTTTGACATGATAAAAAGCATGATTGCTGAAGGTCAATTTGATAGTTCCCAAATTCGATTTTTTCTTGGTTATTCCGGGTGGCAAGCTGACCAATTGGAAGCTGAATTATTAGAAAATTCTTGGGTTGTTTCCGAAATGGATCCTCAATCAATTATGACTTTAGGAAGTGAAAATATTTGGAAAAATTCCCTTTCCAAGATTGGAGGAAAATTTAAATTATGGAGTAATTTTCCTGAAAATCCAAGTTTAAATTAACTGTATTTTTTGATCAATAATTGATTAAGGTATTCACTTATTTTATGATAATACCTCCAGTTATGATAAGACATAATCCATCGTATCCCTATTTTGTTATTCACGGTGAAAACTTCTTCCGCGATTAACAAAATATCTTTATTAATCTGGGTTTCTTCAACTTCAATTTTTTCTTTTCTTGCTATTTCTATTACCTGTTTCCTTAAAATATTATCTTTAGCTCCTTCGCTTAAAGAAGGGGTTAATAGTTTTCCTTTATACCAGAAAAATATGTTCCCGTACAAGGTCTCCGAAATATTATCATGTTCGTTCAAAATTATAACATCTTCAGCACCAACTTTTTTCCTGTATATTTCAGCTTTTTCATACAAAAATAAATTAGAACAAGAAATAGAAGAAAAGACATTGATACTTTTTCGTATCTCGCTATATACATCTAATTTATATCCCTTTTTATTCAACTGGTATATTTCCCAAGGTAATGGAATAGTATCCAAAATAAATTTAAAATCCTGCTGAAAAGGGGATTTAAATATCATAAGATCAATTTGTAATCCTTTAAAAAACCGGTTCCTGGTAATTAAGCGGTTCATCAATTCTTGTAGATATTTCCCACTAAAATCCTCAGGAATTTCATATCCTAAAAAAAGTAATTCCTTTTTAATTTGCTGGTACTGTTGGTCAAAAAAATAAATATTGGTACCCACGGCAAAAAATGAATAATAATATGAAATCACTGGAAAATCTGCTGCTTTAAATAACGGATGATCAACCAATTCATATTTTCCGTTATAAAATATTAACTTACTCTTTTGTTCCATTAACCAAATATTTGATTTAAAAAATTATTTAATACTCCCGGATTCAAAATAACAGGAAAAACTAGTCCATATACCGCACCAATAAAATGAGCATCATGATTTATATTGTCGTTTTCTTTTTTACTCATCCAATGAGAGTATGCCAAGTAAATAATTCCAAAAATATATCCTTTTATAGGTAAAGCAAAATACAAGTAAATTTCTTGCCCGGGATTAT